>NZ_JBAPPI010000805.1:0-9167 GCF_049280035.1 Mycobacterium sp.
GCTCAAATGCCTGGATGGCTCGACAATGATCAACGACACGGTATGCGCCGGTATGTTCACTTTTCTTGTTCCAGCTTCTTCTTCAGCCCGATAGTTGAACCTTCAGTCGACCACGGCGTGTGCGACGACGCTCGATGCCAGAGCCGCGCACCCAGATGGCGTCACAGGTGCCGCGGTAGTCGCGTTCTCGATGTCTTCGAGTCGCTGAAGCATGAGTCTCGAAATTGCCGCTTCGCGCGCCGACGGTCTCGACCCTACTCTCGTCTCGTCCAGAACGCAGGGACGCCGATCGTAGAGTCTCAACTAGAGCTGGAGGAACTGGTCGAGATCGACTCGCGATAGCCGCTCGACGAACGTCTGGCCGTTGTAGGGGAACTGGGTGACGACCTTGCCGTTGGGGTGACGGAAGTAGTTGTTGCAGTTGGCAACCCACACGGTTGTCGACAGCGCGTTCTGGATTTCGGCGTTGTACTGATCGTGGACGTGCTGCTTGATCTCGACCGCCCGGAGCTGTCGACGACCCATGTCGTCAAGCACGCGACGGACGAACTCGGATTGCGCTTCCAGGATGTAGATGATCGAGGTAACCCCGTTGGTGTTGGGGCCATATAGCGTGAACAGGTTTGGGTATCCCGGCACCACGGTGCCCAGGTAAGCCTCGGCGCCGTCGGCCCAATCGTCATGGAGTCGGCGTCCTCTGCCGCCAAACACGTCAAGGCTGCCAAGGAAATCCACTGCCCGAAAACCGGTTCCATAGATGACGGTGTCGACCTCGTGCTGTCTGCCGTCAGCCGTGCGCAGGCCGCGCTCGGTGAACTCGACGATGGGCGAGGTCTCCAGCGTGACGTTGGGTAACGCGAATGTCGGGAACCAGGTGCGCGATTGCAGTGGTCGCTTGCATCCGACGGGGTAGGTCGGGGTCAGCTTGGCACGCAGCTCCGGATCTTTGACTTTGCGATGCAGATAGCTGTGCGCCATGCCGGTCAGCTCTGTGGTCATCGTGGAATCGACGGCGAAATTCGCCGACTCGTAGTCTTGGTATGCCGCATCTCGCACCTTCAGCGCTTCCGCCGGGTCGCGTTCGAAAAGCTCCTGCTGCTCCGGGGTGAACGGCTCGTCGTACCGCGGCGAAACCCAGATCGGTGTCCGCTGGAATACCGTTAGGTGCGCGGTGTCCGCGGCGATCGCCGGGACATACTGGACCGCACTCGCCCCGGTGCCAATCGATGCAACACGTTCGCCCGCAGTCGATTTGGAGTGATCCCACCTCGACGAGTGAAAAGCGCGGCCACGGAAGCGGTCGGCGCCGGGTATGTCGGGCATGTTGGGAACGTCCAGCATTCCAACGGCGCTGACCACGATGTCGAACTCGCGGCTCTGGCCGTCGTCGCTCGTCAGCGTCCATCGCCGATCGGTGTCGGACCACCGCAACGTCGTGACGCGGGTGCGCGGGACAAGATGCTCGGCCAGGCCATGGTCGGCGGCGATCTTCTCGATGTACGCGAGGATCTCCGGCTGATCGGCGAACGTCTTGCTCCACCGTGGGTTCAGCGCGAACGAGTAGGAGTAGAAGTGCGAGGGCACGTCGCAGGCCGCACCGGGGTAGGTGTTCTTGCGCCAGGTCCCGCCGAAGTCGTCGCCGCTGTCGAAGATCGTGAAGTCATAGCCGCCGTGCGCGAGTTGGATGCCCATCGCGATCCCGCCGAGGCCAGCGCCGACGATTGCCACCGTCGGCTTATTCGGCGCTGTGCTCACAGGAAGGATTGTGCCTCACGAGTCGAGTCACAACGGCCACGTGTGCATCAAGAACTGACCATGACATGTGGTTCGGAAACGATGTCACATGCGATATCAAAGCCGGGCTCGACCACATCGGCCGCTACCGCGACACTTTCGTACCCGACGGGGATACCTGGCTGATCAAGCACCGCAAGGTGTCGACCGACTGGGCAGCCCCGGACTCGGCGATGGCGTAGTTTCCAACCGGGAGGCACGCGATGGGACACAAGGCAGCGGTGGAACTGGTGCTCGACTGTGCAGAGCCCGAGACGCTCGTAATGTTCTGGCGCGAGGCGCTCGACTATCGCGAGTACTACACGGACGCGAAGCTGGCGGTGCTCGTTCCCAAAGCAGGCATCGCTTCACCGCTTCTCCTTCAGGGGGTACCGGAACCCAAGGCGGGCAAGAACCGCATGCATCTCGACATCGTTGTCGACGACGTCGAGGCCGAGGTCCGTCGGCTGCAGGCACTCGGCGCTCGTCGCATCGACGAAGGCGTGCAGAGCTTTGGGGGAACCCGATGGGTGAGGATGTCGGACCCCGAGCAGAATGAGTTCTGCGTTTCCACCGGCGTGGAGTGGTAAGGCTTGACCACGCACGGCATTTCGGAGGACACGTTACTTGCGCAGGAGGCGTGCTTCGCGCGGGCATTCGCGGACGGCGATCCGGCGGTCGCACGTGATCTGTATCAGCCCGACGTGGTGTACGTGAGCCCGACGGTACGTCTGTTCGGTTGGCCGGCGCGCATCGACGGCGTCGAGCGCACACTCGAGTTCATCGCACTCACCATCCGTGACTGCGCGGCCATTCGCTACGAGGCGGTGGAGCACGCCATCACGCCCGGTGCGGATGCGGCGTTCGTGCGCGTGCAGTTCGACTGGACCCAGGGTGCGGAACGCCTGCGCTCGACGTACGTGGTGATGTACCGCTATCGCGACGGCCGGATCGCCCGCCAGGAGCTGTACTACGACCCGAGCGGGGCGCCGGAACGCCACCCCAGCTGACCGTCATACGCGCTCGGCCGTCGTGTCCATCTCGATCCAGCCCTGGCACGGGCCGCTCGAGATGTCGGTGTGCAGGACGCCGGCAAGTGTTCCGTTGGCTTGTGGCGTGTAGCGCACAGTGGATCGGGCCGGACTCCATTGGATCGTGGTGTCGGGCATCATGCAGTCCCACTGGAAATCGCTGACTTGCGTCCAGGACGACCCGTCCCAGGTGAATTGCACCGGTTGCGGAACCGTCGGATTGCTCGGCGGAGGGCCGCTGACGATCGTGGCGACGCACTTTCCGCTCGTACAGCTCGAGCGGAACCCGTAGGTCTCGGTGTGCTGGCCCTCAGGGTCACCGACGGCCATGCTGGTCCCGGACTTTGGACCAACCATGAATGTGATCGCGTACTCGCCGTTCCACGACGGAGTGTCGGCGGAGGCAGTTGGGGGAAGCGACAGCGCGATCGTGAGCGGCGCGGCGCACAAACCGACCAGACTCCTCAGACGGTCTGGGGCCATAGGTTTCTCCTCTCGGCCCGCAGCTCAAACCCGTTGCTGCGGGACCACCTACCCCTGACCTCGGTGGCAGATCCAGGATTCGAACCTGGGTAGGCATAAGCCGACGGATTTACAGTCCGCTCCCATTGGCCGCTCGGGCAATCTGCCGGTGTGGTACGGGTAGCAAGAGTACAACGAGGATGTACTGGGGGCGCAAACGGCCAACCTCGGCAGGAAAGGGAACGGATCCAATGGCGGATTCATCGTTCGACGTCGTCAGCAAGATCGATCGCCAGGAGGTCGACAACGCCGTCAACCAGGCGGCAAAGGAATTGGCCACCCGGTTCGACTTCCGCGGCACCGACACCAAGATCGCCTGGAAGGGCGAGGAGGCGATAGAGCTGACCAGCTCCACCGAGGAGCGGGTCAAGGCCGCCGTCGACGTTTTCAAGGAGAAGCTGATCCGTCGCGACATCAGCCTCAAGGCCTTCGACGCCGGCGAACCGCAGGCCTCCGGCAAGACCTATAAGGTCACCGGCACCCTCAAACAGGGCATCAGCAGCGAAAACGCCAAGAAGATCACCAAGCTCATCCGCGACGACGGCCCCAAGACCGTCAAGACCCAGATTCAGGGCGACGAGGTCCGCGTCACCAGCAAAAAGCGCGACGACCTGCAGGCCGTCATCGCGATGCTCAAGAAGGCCGACCTCGACGTGGCGCTGCAGTTCGTCAACTACCGATAGGTGCCTAATCTGGTGACATGAGTGTGACGCCACCGGACGCGCAAGACGTTGACGTCGTCATCATCGGCGCCGGCTTCTCGGGCCTGGGCGCGGCCTACCGCATCACCGAACGCAACCCGGGGACCCGCTATGTCATCTTGGAGCGGCGCGACCAGATCGGCGGCACCTGGGACCTGTTCCGCTACCCGGGCGTCCGCTCCGACAGCAGCATCTTCACCTTGTGCTTCCCGTGGCAGCCGTGGACCCGCAAAGAAGGGGTGGCCGACGGGGTGCATATCCGCGAGTACCTGACCGCGACCGCACACAAGTACGGCATCGACCGCAACATCCGGTTCAACAGCTACGTTCGCTCGGCGGACTGGGATTCCTCGACAGACACCTGGACGGTCACCGCCGAGCACGACGGCGCAGAGAAGGTCTACCGGGGACGGTTCGTGTTCTTCGGGTCTGGCTACTACAACTACGACGAGGGCTACACCCCGGACTTCCCCGGTATCGAAGAGTTCGGCGGCACCGTCGTGCATCCGCAGTATTGGCCGGACGACCTCGACTACGCCGACAAGAAGATGGTGGTTATCGGCAGCGGTGCCACCGCGATGTCGCTGATCCCGTCGCTGGCCGAAAAGGCAGCCAAGGTCACCATGCTGCAGCGCTCGCCGACTTATTTGTTCTCGGCGTCCAAGTACAGCTCTTCAGCGGATTTGCTACGAAAAGTGTTGCCGGGCAAGGTTGCTCACTTGATCATCCGGCAGCGCAATGCCCTGCTCGAAGGCATGATCTGGTTATTAGCGCGTAAGACACCGGGCTACATAAGATGGTTGATCCGCCGCATCGCGATCAATAACTTGCCCGAGGGCTACGACGTCGATACCCATTTCAAGCCGCGCTACAACCCGTGGGATCAGCGGCTGTGCCTGATCCCCGACGCCGACCTCTACGTCGCGATCGGGGAAGGCCGCGCCGACGTGGTCACCGACCACATCGACCACTTCGATTCCACCGGAATCGTTTTGAAGTCCGGCGGGCATCTCGATGCCGACATCATCGTCACCGCCACCGGGCTGCAACTGCAGGCGCTCGGCGGCGTCACGGTGTCCGTCGACGGCGGTGAGATCAAGCCGCAGGACCGGTTCGTCTACAAGGCCCACATGTTGGAGGATGTGCCGAACCTGTTCTGGTGCGTCGGGTACACCAACGCCTCGTGGACGTTGCGCGCCGACATGACCGCCCGCGCGACTGCAAAGCTGCTGGCTCACATGAAATCTCACGGCTACACACACGCCTATCCGCATCTCGACGGTGAGCCGATGCCCGAAAAGCCATCGTGGGACATTCAGGCTGGTTACGTGCTGCGCGCGCCGCATGCCCTGCCCAAATCCGGCACCAAGCGGCCGTGGAACGTTCGGCAGAATTACTTCGCTGACGCCATCGACTACCGGTTCGACCGGGTGGAAGAGGCCATGGTGTTCGGCCGCGCCGATGAGAAGGCGGCGCTGGCCGGATAGGTGACACGCCGATGGCTGAGGTGGCGAAAGCATGTCCACCGGAGCTGGGACGGCCAGCGCGGCTGGGGCCACTTCTAACCAACCGCCGGTAAAGATTGGGCGACGGCAATACGCTGGTCGCCATGGCAACTGCTATGCGCGAACCGAAAGTCGTCGTTTTGGGTGGTGGATCCTGGGGCACCACTGTCGCGTCCATCTGCGCGCGCCGCGGACCGACGCTGCAGTGGGTGCGTTCGAAAGAGACCGCCGAGGACATCAACGAGAACCACCGCAACACCCGCTATCTGGGCAAGGACGTCGACCTCAGCGAAACCTTGCGCGCCACCACCGACTTCAGCGAGGCCGCCAGCTGTGCCGACGTCGTCGTGATGGGGGTGCCGTCGCACGGGTTCCGTGGCGTGCTGACCGAACTGGCAGCCGAGTTGCGGCCGTGGGTGCCGGTGGTGTCGTTGGTCAAGGGGCTCGAACAGGGCACCAACATGCGGATGTCGCAGATCGTCGACGAAGTGCTGCCCGGCCATCCCGCCGGCATCCTGGCCGGGCCCAACATCGCCCGCGAGGTCGGCGAAGGCTACGCGGCCGCGGCGGTGCTGGCGATGCCCGACCAGCATCTAGCCGCTCGGCTAGCACAACTGTTCCGCACCAGGCGTTTTCGCGTATACACCACTGACGACGTGGTCGGGGTCGAGATAGCCGGCGCGTTGAAGAACGTCTACGCGATCGCCGTCGGGATGGGCTACTCGATGGGCATCGGCGAGAACACCCGAGCCATGGTGATCGCCCGCTCCGTGCGCGAGATGTCAAAGCTGGGCGAAGCCATGGGCGGGCACCGCGACACCTTCTCCGGCATGGCCGGCATGGGCGATCTGATCGTCACCTGCACCAGCCAGCGCAGCCGCAATCGCCACGTCGGCGAGCAGCTCGGCGCCGGCAAACCCATCGACGAGATCATCTCGTCGATGAACCAAGTCGCCGAGGGCGTCAAGGCCGCCAGCGTGATCATGGAATTCGCCGACAAGTACGGGCTCAACATGCCACTCGCCCGCGAAGTCGACGCAGTGATCAACCACGGCGCGACCGTCGATGACGCCTATCGCGGCTTGGCGGCGGAGACACCCGGTCACGAGGTCCACGGCGCGGGCTTCTGAGCACTCCAGTCACAGCAGTACCGTGACCTGGGGGGCATTCTCTTTTCGAAATCGATGCGTATGCGATATCAGAGGTCGAAGAGGCCGACTGGTGGCCGATCAGCTAACTTCTGCACCACCCACTGATTCAACGACACGTTCTGTTCGGCGGCCTCGACAGTCAGTCGTGCGTGCAGCGCGGGCGACGTCCTGACGAGAAACTTGCCGCTGAACTTCCCCTCGGTCAGCGGCCGCGGCGCGCTTCCGTCACATTCAGCGAGGTATTCGTCGACAGCCTGCTCAACGCTCGCGATCGCTTGCTGCATGGTCGGCGCCCACCGCGACAGCCAAGACAATTCAATGCATCTGCCGACGTATTCGCCATGCTCAGCGGACCATTCCGCGCGGTATGTGTAGCGATTCACACTGGCGTGATATCGCATGCGCCGTCGAATCGGAAGTCACCGCATGGTCGGCTTGTGGAGACTCCTGAGGCTGGTGTGACTAACGCCCCGCCATTTCCTCGAGCCGGCGGATCCGGTCGGCGATAGGCGGGTGTGTAGAGAACAGCGACCCGATCTTTTCGCCGTTGCGGAACGGGTTGGCGATCATCAGGTGCGCCTGGGCGGCCAGCTGCGGCTCGGGGGGCAGCGGCGCGGCCTGCACACCACCGGAGATCTTGCGCAGCGCCGAGGCCAACGCCAACGGGTCGCCGGTCAGCATCGCACCCGACTCGTCGGCCTGGTACTCCCGCGATCGCGAAACAGCCATCCGCACCACCGTCGCCGCGATCGGGCCGAGCATCGAAACCAGCAGCAGCGCAAAGGGATTCCCGCCCTCCCTGTTATTGCCGCCGAAGAACAGCGCGAAGTAGGACAGCGCGGTGATCACCGACGCCAGCGCGCCCGCCACACACGAGATCAGGATGTCGCGGTTGTAGACGTGCGAAAGCTCATGACCCAGCACCGCGCGTAGCTCACGCTCGTCGAGGATGTCCAGAATCCCGGTGGTGCAGCACACCGCGGCGTTGCGCGGATTGCGCCCGGTGGCGAACGCGTTGGGCGCGGCGGTGTCGCTGATGAAGAGCCGCGGCATCGGCTGGTGGGCGGTGGTGGCCAGCTCACGCACGATCCGGTACATCGCCGGCGCCTGCAGCTCCGACACCGGCTGGGCATGCATCGCCCGCAGCGCCAGCTTGTCGCTATTGAAGTACGTGTAGACGTTCATGCCCACGGCGAACAGCACAGCGATCCATAGCGCCGTTCTGCCGAACAGCCCGCCGACGAACACGATCAGCGCCGACATGCCTACCAGCAGCGCGAACGTCTTGGCCATGTTGTGATGCGGATGCCAGGTCATCAAGTTCCTCCTCCGCATACCTGAGACACGTTCATTAAACGCCGATGACGGGCCACCGAGTTCCCGGAACTTAACCGTGTCGACTGATGGTGAAATCAGCCAGCGTGGCCAGCGCCTGGCGTCCGGGGCCCTCGGGCAGCCCGGCCAACTCCTCCCGCGCCTGCGCCGCGTATCGCGCCACGGTGTCCTTGGCCTTGGCCATGCCTGCCGATGCCCGCAGCAGCGTCAACGCCTCGGCCACCCGCGCGTCGTCGTCGATCGGCCCGACCAGCAGTTCACGCAGCCGATCCGCCTCCGGTCCGCTGTCGTGCAGCGCGTAGAGCACCGGCAAGGTGTGGACGCCTTCACGCAGGTCGGTGCCGGGCAGCTTGCCGGACTCGTCGGGGTCGCTGTCGATGTCGATGATGTCGTCCGAGATCTGAAATGCCGTGCCAACGATGCCGCCCAGTCGGCTCAGCCGCTGGATCTGGTCCTCGTCGGCACCGGAGAACATCGCGCCGAACTGGCCTGCCGCCCCGATCAGACAGGCCGTCTTCTCATGCACCACCTTCAGGTAGTGCTCGATCGGATCCGCACCGCCCGCCGCCCCGCGGGTCTCGCGCATCTGGCCGGTTACCAGCTGGGCGAACGTCTCGGCGATGATCCGCACCGCATCAGGGCCCAGCCGTGATACCAGCCGCGAGGCCGTCGCGAACAGGTAGTCACCGGCCAGGATCGCGACGTTGTTGCCCCACCGCACGTTGGCGCTGGGCGCCCCGCGGCGCACCTCTGCTTCGTCCATCACGTCGTCGTGATAGAGCGTGGCAAGATGCACCAGCTCGATGACCGCACCGGCAATCGTCACCTCGACGGCGTCCGGCCGCGGCCCGAGCTGCGCCGATAGCACCGTGAACAGCGGGCGGAAGCGTTTGCCACCGGCCTCGAACAAGTGCAGCACGGCCTCCGTCATCAGGTCGTCAGAGCCGCGCAGCTCGGTTTCCATCAGTTGCTCGATGCGAGCAACCCCGTCGCGCACATTGGTGGCGAACGCAGCGTCGCCCAAGTCAACGCCCGCCACCACAGTCGCCGGAGTCCTCACGCGACCAACATACTGGTGAACATGCACTCCCATGCCGACGTGGTGGTGGTGGGCGCCGGACCGGCCGGGTCGGCGGCGGCCGCTTGGGC
>NZ_JBAPPI010000806.1:0-14038 GCF_049280035.1 Mycobacterium sp.
GGTGCTGCCGGTGCGGGCTGCTCCGGCGCGGCCGGCTGTCCCGGCAGGTGTTGGTTGCCCTGTCGCTGGCTGCTCGAACCGGTCGATCCGGCCGAAGACGTCGACGAACCGCCGGTATTCGGAGTTATCGGGATCGGCGGCAGGTTGAGCCGCTCCTGCGGGATGTCCGGTGGCGGAACGGGCGGCTGACCGTTGATCCGCAGCGGCCCCTTGGCGCTGTTGAGCAACGTCGCCCACCCGCCGTTGCCCAGGGTCGCCCCGATGCTGCAGGCAACCTGCCGGCTGCCGGCCGACCAGCTCGGCAGCGACAGCGTGCTGTAGATCAGGGTCAGCGTGGTGCTGCGCAACTGAACCGGCGCGAGGTAGGCGTCCGTCAGCCGGGTGCAGGAGTCCTTGATGAAGGCGTCCTGTTCGGGCTCGGGAGGTAGCGCGTCGGGGAACTTGGCGAGCAAGTTGACCGTGCCGGTGACCTCCATCGCGTGCGGTGCGGCGCAGTCGATCGGAATGTCAGTGGGTTGATTGGTCGACGGGTCGATGCCCAGGCAGGTGCCATCCGGCCATACCTTGGACTGGTCGATGTCGGAGACCTTGCCCTTGAAGGCGACCTGTTCGTTGCCCGTGCCCGGCAGCTGCAAGCCACATAGCATCCGCCGCTCGCCGGACTGCCGCCACGCTTTGTCGCCGGACCACAACATGCTGATGATGAACTTGCTGTTCGGGTCGAACTTGGCGCCCAAGTAGCGCCGCACCGCCGACTCGCACTGCTCCTGGCTGATCTGCTCGATGCGGGTGGCCGACGGCGGCGGGGCGTCCGGCCCGTACTCCGAACCGGGGAACGTGCGCATGTCGATCGACTCGGCGACCTCGAACCGGTGGTCGTCTTTGCAGTCGACGATGGTCGCCGCTTCGGGCATCCGATCCGGCCACATCAGGCAGTTTCCGCTGGTGGCGCGGTTGAAAGCGTCATTACCCTTCGAGCCGGTGCTGGGCACCGGGTCGATGTAGCCGGTCAGCCGACCGGGACCATCGCCGATCGGCAGGGCGGTGACGAGGCCGGCAATGAGCAGACCGCCCAGAGCCGTCAGCAGCAACGCGCGCCGAGTGGCCGAGGCCTGCAAGGCGTTGAGCCACTCAACCCGCGGCAGCCTAAGCCGCGGCCGGCTGGCCGGTGGCTCGTGTTGCTCGGATGCGTTCGACATTGGCTCTATTCTGACAGGCGGACCGCGTCCCGTGACAGCTGATGCAGAAGTAATGCGTGTGGTTATCGCTGGCGGGCGCCTTCCGCGTATGGTTCTAGGCCGTGATCGACCTGAAGCTGCTCCGCGAAAACCCCGACGCCGTGCGCCGGTCCCAGACCAGTCGAGGCGAGGACCCGGCCTTGGTCGACACGCTGCTGGCAGCCGATACCGCCCGGCGGACCGCGATCTCGACAGCCGATTCATTGCGCGCCGAACAAAAGGCGGCCAGCAAGCGGGTGGGCGCAGCCTCCGCGGACGAGCGTCCGGCGTTGCTGCAGCGGGCCAAGGAGCTGGCCGAGCAGGTCAAGGCCGCCGAGGCGCAGCAGGCCGAAGCGGAGGCGGCGCTCATCGCTGCCCACATGGCGATCTCGAACGTGATCATCGACGGCGTTCCGGCCGGTGGAGAGGATAACTACACCGTCCTCGAGGTCGTCGGTGAGCCGGCCGCGATCGGCGACCCGAAAGACCACCTGGAACTCGGCGAGACGCTCGGCCTGATCGACATGGAGCGCGGCGCCAAGGTGTCTGGCTCGCGGTTCTACTTCTTGACCGGTAGGGGGGCCCTACTGCAGCTGGGGCTGCTGCAGCTGGCGATCCGGCTGGCGGCAGACAACGGTTTCATCCCGGTCATTCCGCCGGTGTTGGTGCGCCCGGAGGTGATGTCGGGCACCGGTTTCCTCGGTGCGCACGCCGACGAGGTGTACCGGGTGGAGGCCGACGACCTCTATCTCGTCGGCACCTCCGAGGTGCCACTGGCCGGCTACCACGCCGACGAGATCCTCGACCTGTCCGGCGGGCCGCTGCGCTACGCCGGCTGGTCATCGTGCTTCCGCCGCGAAGCCGGCAGTTATGGCAAGGACACCCGTGGCATCATCCGGGTGCACCAGTTCGACAAGGTCGAGGGTTTCGTCTACTGCACGCCGGCCGACGCCGAGGCCGAGCATCAGCGGCTGCTGGGCTGGCAGCAAGAGATGCTGGCCCGCATCGAGGTGCCCTATCGGGTAATCGACGTGGCCGCAGGCGATCTCGGTTCGTCAGCGGCTCGCAAGTTCGACTGCGAGGCCTGGGTGCCGACGCAGCGCGCCTACCGAGAGCTGACCTCGACATCGAACTGCACCACTTTCCAGGCCCGCCGGCTGGCCACCCGCTACCGCGATACCGGCGGCAAGCCGCAGATCGCCGCGACGCTCAACGGCACCTTGGCCACCACCCGCTGGCTGGTCGCCATTTTGGAAAATCACCAACGGCCCGACGGCAGTGTGCGGGTTCCCGACGCGCTGGTGCCGTTCGTCGGCGTCGAACTGCTCGAGCCGGTGGCCTGAGGCCTTTGTGGCCGTCGGAGACAGCAAACGTCAGGAGGACCGGAATAGCTGGCGTGTGATTACCATGCGCGATCGGCCAGCTCGGTCTGTGGTGGAGCAATTGTCAAGACCTGTGGATGGGGTTCGCGCCGACCCAGCGGTGATAAGCGTTCAGGTCGACGTTGCTGCCGCACACGATGGTGACAATGTGTCGGCCGGCGAAGCGTTCACGGTCTTCGAGGATCGCCGCGATGCCGAGCGCGGCTGACGGTTCGACGACGAGGCCAGCGTGGTCGAGGAGCATTCGCATACCGGCGATGATCGAGGCCTCCTGAACCAAGACGGCGTCGTCAGCGACCACGAGGAGGTCGTCCAGGACGGCCGGGATGGGACACCGGCCGGCGACGCCGTCAGCGATAGTGTTAGTCGAGTCGGTGGTGACGACGCGGCGTTGGCGCCACGAGTAAGTCATCGCCGGTGCGCCCAGTGGCTGGATGCAGATCACCTCGACTTCGGGTGCCCAGGCCTTGACCACATGGCCCACACCGGTGGCCAGCGCCCCGCCGCCCAGAGCAATCAGGACGGCGTCGAACGACGGCATGGCCTCCACCAGTTCCAGGCCGATAGTCGCCGCGCCTTCGCATGTCTCGATGTCCAGGCTGTCTTCGACCAGCCGGATGCCGTCGTAGTGCGCGATGACTACCGCCCGCTCGCGAGCCATCTCGAAATCGCCGTCCACCACCTCCAACTTGGCGTCTAATGCGCGGATGCGATCGAGCTTGACCGCAGGCGTAACGCGGGATGCGACGACGGTGACGTCGAGTCCCCGGCCGCGACCGGACCATGCGAGGGCTTGGCCAAGGTTGCCCGCACTGGCGCACACCACGGCTTGCGAGCCAGTCCCGGCGAGCAGGCTCGCGACTACCTCGGTGCCGCGCGCCTTGAAGCTGCGGACCGGGTTCGCCGTTTCGAGCTTGAGAGTCACCTCGCACCCGAGGTCGGGTTCCAGCGCCTCGCAGCGGTATAGCGGAGTGTCAAGAAAAATCGGGTCGATTACGCGCCGAGCGGCCCGGATCCGAGCAGTGTCGAGGCGCGTCCGTTCCACGACACAGCAGCCTATCGTCGCCCGGCGCTGCTCCGTGTGGGTGAAGGCCCGGCGACGGGGTGCCCGACAGATCGCGGGACTAGAAGGCCTTCGCCGGACTGGACAGCTTTGAAGCAGACGAAAGTGACTACCGCAGCGTTGGACTCGCCGCTTAGGCGGGCACCTTCTCGCGGGCCTGTTCATGGCGCCGCTGGCGCTCGATGGTGGCGAAGTAGAAGGCGAACGCAAACGCGAAGCTGGTGAACAGGCTGGAGACGAAATACAACCACGGGTGCCGCAGCCCTCGCCGGTATCCGTCGACGATGGTGAACAGCGGCAACAGAATGACATTGGCGATCGTGTAGTCCTGGCTCGCCGAACTGGCCGCCGGGTTGGTGAACATCAACCGGATGTAGTCCGACCAACTGCCGGGTCCCCAGATCGGGTTTGTCGACCCGTGGGCGTACTGCTGCACGAAATGGATGTTGAACCACCAGCCCAGCACGACCGACGCGATCCCGACGAGGTAATACACCGCCTCCAGCGGCGACACGGATGGCCCGCTGGACGGTCGGGAGAAAACGTTCGAGTTCGACGCGACGATCCAGACGATCACCGAAAGCCCGAGAACTGCATGCACGAGAAGCGACACCATGGGCGCAGTCTCACCTCGCCGATAAGTTTTGTCAATAATGACACAACAGAAAACTGAGGTACCTTACTGGCATGGTCCGGCCAGCGCAGACAGCGCGCAGCGAGCGCACCAGGGAAGCGCTGCGGCAGGCTGCGCTGGTGCGATTCCTGGCCCAGGGCGTCGAGGACACCTCGGCCGAGCAGATCGCCGCCGACGCCGGGGTGTCGCTGCGGACGTTTTATCGCCACTTCGGGTCCAAGCACGATTTGCTGTTTGCCGACTACACTGGACTGCACTGGTTTCGCGCGGCGCTGGCCGACAGGTCTGCCGAAGAACCGATCATCGATTCGGTGCAGGCGGCCATCTTCTCGTTTCCCTATGACGTTGAAGCAGTGACGAAAATCGCCACGTTAAGGGGCGACGAGCTGGACCCGAGCCGCATCGTCCGCCATATCCAAGATGTCCAAGCCGACTTCGCCGACGCCATCGCCGCGCAGCTGCAGCGCCGTAGCTGTGCAGGCGAGGCAACCCCGGACGAGCGGCTGCGCATGGCGGTGACCGCGCGCTGCATCGCCGCGGCGGTTTTCGGCGCGATGGAAGTCTGGATGCTAGGTGACAATCGGTCACTGGGCGAGCTGGCGCGGGTCTGCCATGTGGGGTTGGAATCTTTACGCGCCGGCATCACCGAGGCATGGGTGCGTTACCCAGTTTCGTCATAATTGACAAAACTTACCGGCGCATGCCAGCCTGCATTCCTGGAGGGCAGGGAGCATGACTGGTTCTGAAACTAGGTTTGACGCGATCGTGATCGGTGCGGGCCACAACGGGCTGGCCGCCGCGGTGCTGCTGCAGAAGGCCGGGCTGCGCACGCTGTGCCTGGAATCGAAGCTCTACGCCGGCGGCATGGCGTCCACCGTCGAATTGTTCGATGGCTACCAGTTCGAGATCGCCGGCTCGGTGCAATTCCCCACCGCGCCGGTGGTCCGCCACGAGCTTGGCCTGGACACCCTGCCGACCATCGACCTGGACGTGATGTCGGTTGCGCTGCGCGGCGTCGGCGACGACCCGATGATCCAGTACAGCGACCCGATCAAGCTGTTCACCCACCTCAACGAGGTGCACGGCGCGGACGCCGTGAACGGCATGGCGGGGCTGATGGCCTGGGCCCAGGCGCCGACACGAGCACTGGGCCGGTTCGAGGCCGGTATGCCGCCAAAGACGATCGACGAGATGTATGACTGTGCCACCAATGAATTCGAGCGCTCAGCGATCGATGACATGCTGTTTGGCTCGGTCACCGATGTGCTGGACCGCTACCTTCCCGACCGCGAGAAGCACGGTGCATTGCGCGGTTCGATGACCGTGCTGGCGGTCAACACCCTCTACCGCGGCCCGGCCACGCCGGGAAGCGCGGCCGCACTGGCCTTCGGGCTCGGTGTTCCCGACGGCGACATCATGCAGATGAAGAAGTTGCGCGGCGGCATCGGCGCGCTCACGGCGCATCTGGCTGACTCGCTGGTAAGCGGCGGGGGCGAGCTTCGTTTGCGCACGAAGGTGACCGAGATCCTGGTCGCCGACGGACGGGCAAGCGGTGTGCGCACCGAGGCAGGCGACACGTTGACCGCGCCGGTCGTGATCTCGGCAATCGCGCCGGATTTGACGGTCAACGAGCTGGTCGACCCCGCGGTGCTGCCTGCGGACATCCGCGAACGCTACGCGCGGATTGACCACCGCGGCAGTTACATCCAGATGCATTTCGCGTTGGACGAGGCCCCGGAGTTCGCCCCGCCCTACGAGGCGCTCAACGACCCGAGCATGCAGGCGTCGATCGGCATCTTCAGCACACCGGAAGAAGTCCAGCAGCAGTGGGAGGATTGCCGGCGCGGAATCGTGCCCGCCGACCCGACGGTCGTCTTCCAGATTCCTTCGCAAAACGATCCCGACCTCGCGCCTGAGGGCAAGCACGCCGCGTCGGCGTTCGCGCTGTGGTTCCCCATCGAGGGCGAAGTGGACTATGGCGCGGCGAAGGTCGAAATGGGCCAACGCGTGATCGACAAGATCACCCGATTGGCGCCGAATTTCGAGCGCAGCATCATCCGGCACACCACCTTCACGCCAAAGCACATGGGCGTCATGTTCGGTGCCCCAGGTGGCGACTACTGCCACGGCCTTTTCCACGCGCAGCAGATCGGCCCGAACCGGCCTGGCCCAAAAGGCTTTATCGGGCAGCCGATTCCGGTCCGCGGGCTTTATCTGGCCAGCACTGGATGTCACGGCGGGCCGGGGATCACGTTCATCCCGGGATATAACGCGGCAAATCAAGCGCTGGCCGACGCCGGGCGCTGACCGCCGCGCTGCTAGTCCTGGTCCAGCAACCGGTCCAGCAGCGCGGTGAAGTTCTCCGGATCCGCCGGTGTGAACGCCGGCCTCGGCCTGGTCCCCGGCACGTCCAGGGTGATCAGCGTTGACCGCAGCGGGCGCCGCACGTCCAGCGGCAGCCAGCGGCGCAGGTCTGAGCTGCCCCAGATGCGGAATCGGTGTATCAGCAGCCCCAGCGGTTCGGCCGTGTACCCACGGATCCTGTCCAGCGCGATGATCTTTGATGTGCCGGACGGAAAGTGGTAGCGGCGCAGCGTGATTGCCTCCCGGTCCAGCTGGATCAGGCCATCGTCGTAGGAGTCGGCTGCGCTCATCGCCTGGAGCTCCGGAGCTCGTGGCCCCGTGTGGTGAGGCAGCGGCCGTTCTCCAGGTTCCACTGCCACCCGTGCAGGTTGCAGGTCAGCGTGCTGCCCTCGACCACGCCGAACTTGGACAGGTCAGCCTTCAAATGCGGGCATCGACGCTGAATCTCCCAGCCGTCCATGGTGATCGACGCGGTATCGTCGTGCGCCTCGCCGAACCAGCCGTCGGCGTAAGCGATCCGCTCGTCGGTCAGGCATTTGAAAAACGTGTACAGGTATTCGTTGTAGCCGCCGACCCGCCACGCCTTGAACCGGGTGGACAAAAAGATGGTATTGACCCAGTCGGGCTCCTGGTCGCGCAGCACGGTGCGCACCAGTTCCGGCGGAATCGCAAACCCGTAGCGGAATTTCTCGTCGGGAATCGCTTCCCGCACAGTGCGTTTGGGGAAGTCGAGTACAATTCTCTCTTGATGCGCCGCGGACCGTATCACCAGCTCGACGGGGTAGCCGATACCATCGCAGATCTCATCGCCCGCCAACATGATCGGCTCGAACACCGCTCGTAGCGGCTCCAGCAGCGACCCGCCGGCGGCAGGCGCCCAGCTGGTTTTCTCCGCCGAAAGCACCGGCTGCATGCGGGCAGCGTAGTCGGCGATGTAGGCCGCCTTACCGGTGGTGAAGATGGCCTCCACCTGCTCGGTGGGCAGCGGGTGGCTCAGCGAGTTCAGTTGTGCGCCGCAGAATTCGGCAGTCGACCCGGGAATCATCAGCAGGCCACGGTCGTGTCCATGCGCGCGCATCTGGTCGAGAAACACCATCTGGTCGGGGAAGATGTTGGCCGGGTCGCCGTGGTCGTCGTTGAGGTCACGCAGCTCGGGGTCCAGAAAGCACGGCGGGCCGGCTGACGGGATCACCCACGTCGCGCCGACCTGCGCGACGTACTGGCGGGCCCGGTCCATCTGGCGCTGCCGCTTCTGAATGCCGAACGACTCCTTGGCGCGCGACGGCATGTCGTAGACCATCGGATACCAGATCGCGCCGGAGTACTGCAGCATGTGCACGTCGATGTCGCCGAAGTCCGCATGCAGCACATCCAGGTCCACCGGCCGCGCGTCGTTCATGTTGAACGCTGTGGTCACGCCGTCGGAGACCACCAGCGCGGAATCGCCGATCGGGCCGTCGGCGGGAGCCCGCAGCGCGATGACCATGATGTCGAGGTCGCCTTTCGGCCCACTGATTTGGTGCAGATGCGAGTCGGTGGTTTCGAAGAACCGGTGAAATCCCAGCTCCTGCAATGCATCTTTCAAGTCGGGCACCGGATAATCCGGTAGCAACACCACGGCGTCTTTGTTGACGTGCTCTGCCAGCAACTTGGCGTCGAAGTGGTCCTTGTGCAGGTGCGAGACGTACAGGTAGTCGCAGTTCCCCAAGCTGTCCCAGTCCAGCTGGCTGTTGTCCGGGAAGGGAAACCACGACGCGAAGTAAGCCGGATTGACCCAGGGGTCGCACAGAATGCTCCCCGCCTGGGTCTCGACCCGAAAGCCGGCATGGCCGACGCTTATGACCTGCACCGATGCCCTTCAAAAACTAGTCCTGCGACTCGATCTGTCGCCGATTCGCCGCCCCTGAGCTTAGCGGCAGCGCCGAAGTAAACGCCTGACCCCGGTACAGCCACCCAGCCGAAAACATTAGGGTTGATCACCGTGGAACCGGTATACGGGACGATCATCCAACTCGCCCGTTTGACGTGGCGATTACAGGGTTTACGTTTCACGCTCGACGGGGTGCAGAACGTGCCTACCACCGGCGGCGCCGTCGTCGCCATCAACCACACCAGCTATTTCGACTTCACCTTCGCGGGGTTACCCGCCTACAAGCAGGGTCTCGGGCGCAAAGTGCGGTTCATGGCCAAACAGGAGGTCTTCGACAACAAGATCACCGGGCCGATTATGCGCAAGCTCCGGCACATCCCGGTCGACCGGGCCAGCGGCGCCGCGTCGTTTGATGCGGCCGTGCAGGCGCTCAAAGATGGTGAGCTGGTCGGTGTGTATCCCGAAGCGACGATCAGCCGCAGCTTCGAAATCAAGGAGTTCAAGTCCGGCGCGGCCCGGATGGCGATCGAGGCCGACGTGCCGATCGTTCCGCACATCGTCTGGGGTGCCCAGCGAGTCTGGACCAAAGACCATCCCAAGAAATTGTTCCGTCCGAAGGTGCCGATCGAGGTGGCGGTCGGCGAGCCGATCTTGCCGACGTTGCCCGCGCCCGACCTGACGGCGTTGTTGCACTCCCGAATGCAGCATCTGCTGGAGCGGGTGCAGGACTCTTACGGCCCGCATCCGGCCGGCGAGTTCTGGGTACCGCACCGGCTGGGCGGCGGTGCTCCCACCCTGGCGGAGGCGGCCCGGTTGGACGCCGAGGAAGCCAGCCAACGCGCGGCTGCCCGGGCGGCGCGCGACCGAGCGGATCCGGCGGGCGCGTCGGAGTAACTCCCATGGAGCCGGTCTTCCGAACTCTCGAGATCACGGCTAAGGCCTTGGTCGCGGCGACCGGCACCAAGATCACCTACCAGGACCTGGAGAACATTCCACGCACCGGCGGTGCGGTGATGGCGATCAACCACACCAGCTACGTGGACTGGCTGCCGGCGGCGCTTGCTGTGTATTACCGCGGGCGGCGCATCCGCTACATGATCAAGGCTGAGATGCAGCAGGTGAAGGTGGTCAACTTCTTGATCAGGCACACCAAGACCATCCCGGTCAACCGCGGAGCCGGGTCCGAGGCGTACGCCGAGGCTGTGCGGCTGCTGCAGGCCGGCGAGCTGGTCGGCCTGATGCCTGAGGCGACGATCAGCCGCAGTTTCGAGCTCAAGGAGTTCAAGACCGGGGCCGCGCGAATGGCGTTGGAGGCCGGCGTCCCGATGATTCCGCTGATCGTCTGGGGTGCTCAGCGGATTTGGACGAAAGACCACCCGAGGAATGTGGGCCGCAAGAAGATTCCAGTCATCGTGGCGGCGGGCAAACCGTTGGCTGCCGCCGGCGACGTCGAGGACCTCGACGCGGCGCTGCGCGACGAAATGACGTCGTTGTTGCATCGCTTGCAGGAGGAATATCCCCACCCCGAAGGCGCGTTTTGGGTACCGCAGCGGCTGGGCGGCAGCGCACCTACGGTGGCGGAGGCAAAGGTTCTCCAGGACACTGAGAACAAAAAGCGAAAGACTGAGCGCGCCCGCAGACGGGCGGAGCGCGGTGGGTGACGCGGTGAACACCTAGGAGCGCTCGGGGTCCGCGTCGGGGGCGATAAGCCCTGCCGGGTTGCACGAAAGGAGCACCGAGCATGCCAGAGCCGTTTTACCGGTTCGGCGAGTGGGTCGTGCCGCCGGTTGTCGCGATGAACGGAACCAAGTTCACGTTCCAGGGCCTGGAGCATATTCCCGAGCGGGGCGGCGCAATACTTGCCCAGAACCACACCAGCTACCTGGACTGGCTTCCACCGTTGTTCGCCGTTCGTGAGCGGGGCCGGCGGATGTACTTCATGATCAAGGCCGAGATGGCCGACGTGAGGGCGGTGAACTACGTCATCAAGCACGCCAGGCTCATTCCGGTAGACCGTAGGCAGGGACACGACGCATTCGACGTCGCCGTAGAGCGGCTGCGCGAGGGCGAACTCATCGGGATGCATCCCGAGGCCACCATCAGCCGCAGTTTCGAACTCCGGGAATTCAAGACCGGGGCGGCCAGGATGGCCCTGGAGGCGCAGGTGCCGATAATCCCGATGGTCGTCTGGGGCGCCCATCGTATTTGGCCTAAAGACCACCAAAAGAAGGTGTTTCGCAACAAGGTCCCGATCACCGTGGCCGCCGGCCGCCCGCTGCCCCCGCGGGGTACCGCCGAACAACTCAATGTCACCTTGCGGCATGCGATGAACGAGTTGCTCTACCGGGTGCAGGAGGAGTATCCGCATCCAGCGGGCGAGTTCTGGGTGCCGCGGCGGCTGGGTGGCAGCGCGCCAACCCGGGAGAATTCCCAGGCGCTCCGGTTCGCCGAATTGCAAGAGCGCCTGCAAAGGCGCGGAACCGACGGCGTGACGCGGCCAGGACAAAACCAAAGCGGAACACATTGACCGCTTGCTGCGAAGGCGGATCGGTCCAGTGACCCTGCCTGCCCTGATCGCCTGCGATGTGGACGGCACCCTGATCGCCGACGACGAGAGAATCACTCCGCGCACGCGCAACGCGGTGCGCGCCGCTGTCGAGGCCGGGGCCCAGTTCGTGCTGGCCACCGGTCGACCACCGCGGTGGGTACAGCGGGTGGTCGACGAGCTCGGGTTCGCCCCGATGGCGGTGTGCGCCAACGGCGCTGTGATCTACGACCCCGCCACCGACCGCGTCGTGTCCGCCCGGACACTGTCCGTTGAGACCCTGGGCGAACTCGCCGAGATCGCCACGCGCGCCATCCCGGGCGCCGGGTTGGCGGTCGAGCGGATCGGCCGCAGCGCCCACGACGCGGCGACGCCGCAGTTTGTCAGCTCGCCGGGCTATGAGCACGCCTGGCTCAATCCCGACAACACCGAAGTGTCCATCGAAGACCTGCTGAGCGCCCCTGCGGTGAAGCTACTGGTCCGCAAGGCCGGTGCCCGCAGCGGTGATATGGCCGCCGAGCTCGCCAAGTATGTCGGCATCCAGGGAGACATCACCTACTCCACCAACAACGGGCTGATCGAAGTCGTGCCGTTGGGCATCAACAAGGCCACCGGTATCGCCGAACTCGCACGCCCACTTGGCATTACCGATGACGACGTGGTTGCGTTCGGTGACATGCCCAATGACGTGGCGATGCTGCTGCGCGCCGGCCACGGGGTGGCGATGGGAAATGCGCATCCCGACGCGATAGCCGCCGCCGATGAAGTGACCACACCCAACACTGACGACGGGGTGGCGCGAGTGCTGGAACGCTGGTGGCTCTAGCTCTGGAGACGATGCGCGTCGCGCAGCGACGTGAGGAGGAGGAGGGCAATCGGCTCGAGCCGGCGCTGGCTTAGTCGGCGGGATGGACCGGCGAGAACCGCTCGAGCTGCATCGGTGGTCCGTTCGGCGGAGACGGCGGCAACTCCTCGGCGACACCGTCGATCACCCGGCTGACGCGACCACTGAGCCGGTCGAAGTCCAGCGTGCCATGCTGGAAGTTCTGCTTTACCCACTGCGGCTCCTGCAACTCGCCGCTGGTCGGCAATCCCAGAGCACCCCGCTCATAGCCGAGTGAGGCCCACGCGTCATAGATGGCTCCGGTAACGGGTTGCGCACCCGTCGCCGGCGACCAGTACATCGCGCCCTTGTCGAAAGCGGCATAGCGCGCCGAGCCCGCCCCGGTGGATTCCGGTGATGTCGGCACGCCCAGCACGCTGTTTATCCCGCCGATCGACTGCCACCGGTCATAGATAGCGCCGCCCTGCAGCGCCATGGCCAGGTCTTCAGGACTGGGCGGGGTGTTGAAACGGGCTGCGGTATCGCGGATCTCGCCCAGAAGCCCGTAGCCGACGTTGCCCGGGCAATCGGTGGCGCCGACGTCGCGGTGGCTGAAAATGGTCGGCAGCGTCGCCGCGGCGTCGACGGGATAGTTGGTGTCGGGTCCGCCGGCCGAGGCCAATGTGACTGTCCCTTTAGGGTCGATGCGATCCAGGCTTAGTCGCCAGCCAAGCAGGCGGCCGACGGTGTGCAACTGAATCGGCGTAGGCGCGATGTCGTCGAAGTTTCCGATCATCGCCACACCCCAGGTCTCGCGGTTGAAGCCGCCGGTGTGGTCGCCCTGGACTGGTCCGGTGAGCGCGCCTGCTCTGCCCTCGAACACCTGGCCGTACTTGTCGACCAGCGCGTTGTAGGCGATGTCGCACCAGCCCAGTATCTGGGCGTGGTAGGCGTAGATCGATTGGACGATCGCCGCCGAATCCTGCGGCTGGTAGTCGTTGCTCTCGGCGGTGTGGTGGACGACCGCGGCGCGGATGGGTTCATCGAACGGCCGGTTGCCGCAGCGCACCAGTTCGTCGGCGCCCCACTGCGCGCGACCGATGATGTTGGGTGGCTGACCCGCCGCGATGACGGCGGTGGGCGGCGTCCACTGGGTGTCGGCCGGCGCCTGCGGCGGGGAAATAAGGACAGCGGAGATGTTCTGCGCCAGCGGTTGTTCAACGGTGGCCGGCAGGTAGCCCAGGCCGGTCGGTGTCGAGCCGCTCGGCTGCGAGGTCGGCGCCGCGCCGGGTGGTCGGTTGATCGCGATCTGAACGGTCGTGGTCTTGCCCACGAACACCGGATCGGTGCCGGATCGGCCGGGTGTTGAACCGTGGCCGCTCGGGGTTGGCAGCGCCTCGGTCTCATACCACGGCCCCCACGAGCTGTCGGCGTGCCGGGCCCGTATCCGCGCGGACGTGCCGCTGAGGTCGCCGCCGGTCAGCGCAACCATGGAAAACGGTGTGCGTTGGCTGACTTCGCGGACCGTTAGGCCTCCGCCGAGGCCGACCAACGGTTGTTGGGTGAGGTGAGCATCGCCGGGGTGAGCCGCCTGATGCCGCTGGTCGCGATGTCCGGAGGCCGGGTCAACCGCCCACGGCAGAATGACCGCTGTCGCCGCGATGGCGGTGAGCAGCATCGTCGGCGCAGGACGGCGGAGCGGCACCACCCGATGTTACGTATGTGTCTGATGTTGCAGATGATTCGACACGCTACGTAAGTCAACTATGTCGACCACCCACGGCACGGCACCGCAGAGATTGGGCGGCGCAGTTCGCGCTTGGTCCCACTTCTGCGGTGCCGTTTCGGTGGTAGTCCCGAGGCCGGGCTCCGATCAGGGGGTCGGCACCGGCAGCCCCGGCAAGGCGGCGGCCGGCGCAATAGCGGCCGGCGCAGCCGCAGCCGCGGCCGGATTCGCGCCCTGCACAGCCTGCTTGAGCCCCGGCATCACCAGGCCCTTGAGCAGATCGATGACCTGACCGGCGCCCAGCTGGTTGGCCGCGCTCATCATGTCGCTCATCAGACCGCCGCTGCTTCCTCCGCCCGACGGGGCGGCGCCGAGTGACGGATCGCCCAGGATCGGGTAAGTGCCGCCCGCACC
>NZ_JBAPPI010000807.1:0-9982 GCF_049280035.1 Mycobacterium sp.
CCCACCTCCGGCGGCACCGCCGCCCGCTGCTCCGGCGCCGCAGATGCCGCCGATGGTGATGTACCTGCGCCTGCCGTTTGTCACGATCCCGATTCCGATCAACCCGCCGCCGCCACCACCGCCGCCAGGGCCGTAGCAGGCGGTTGAAGGTTGGCTGCGCGCAACTGGGCGTGGCGCAGTTCGCCCGTTATGCGCACACTGGGTGGTATCGGGGTGAGCTGCCAGGAGGCCGCAATGGATGACAACGGTCGGTTCGGATTCGATCCCGACGACTTTGATCGGGTGTTTCGAGATGCCAGCGAGGGACTACGCGAGGCATTGGACGGGATCAGCCGGTTTTTCACTATGCCCGGCGACCGAGCCGGGTGGTCAGGGCTGCTCAACGACCTGGCCCGGCGGATGCGAACCAGGCCCGAAACCGCTGGCGAGGCCGGTGACGGTGTCTGGGTCATTTACACCATGAGCACCGATGGCGGCGCGCGGGTCGAAGAGGTGTACGCCACCGAGCTCGACGCGCTGCGGGCCAACCAGAGCAACACCGACGCCACCCGCAAAGTCCGATTCCTGCCGTACGGCATCGCCGTCAGCGTCCTGGACGGTTCAGAGGAAGCGACCTAGCCGCCACGTGACACGGTCGGGGGTACCGGGCAAGAATGTTGACCATGTGCCCGCGTCAGATTGCTCGTTTTGTCATTGCCGCCCTTGTCCTCGCCAGCGGGTTGCTGTGCGCGCCCATTCCCATCGCGGCTGCGCAGCCCTGCCCCGACGTCGAGGCGGTGTTCGCCCGGGGCACCGGCGAGCCGCCCGGTGTCGGCGGGATCGGAGAGCCATTCGTCGACCAGCTGCGCTCCGCGGTCGGTGCCAAATCGCTCGACGTGTATCCGGTCAACTACGAGGCCAGCAGTGATTTTGGCGACCGGATTCAGTTCGCCCAAAGCGTGGTCGACGGGATCAAAGACGCGGGCGGTCATATCGAGGCCACCGCGGCGAACTGCCCCAAGACCCGGATCGTGCTCGGCGGATACTCCCAGGGCGCGGCCGTGGCCGGCTTCGTCACGTCGGCTTCCGTACCGGCGGGGATACCGGCCGAATACGTACAGTTCCTCCCCAAGCCGCTGCCGTCGGAGGTGGCTAACCACGTCGCTGCGGTGACGCTCTTCGGAACGCCGTCGGCTGAGTGGCTGCAAAACTACGGCGCACCGGCGATCACCATCGGACCGCTGTATGCGCCCAAGACTCTCGAGTTGTGCGCTGCCGGTGACAGCATCTGCGATGGTTCTGCCGGGGGGGCGCCGAGCGTCGCGCACGCGGAATACCCGGTGAATGGCATGACAGCCCAAGCCGCGGACTACGCCGCGAGCCATCTGTAGCTTCAGTCGGGCTGGCTCGCCATGATGGTGGCGAACAGCGTGCTCATCTCGTCAGCGGGACTGCCCGGCACGGTGTAGTCGGACTCGTCGCGGATCTCTTCGAAATGATCACGCACATCCTCGACCGATAGCGCGGGACTGTAGAAACCTGTCGTCCTGCCGATGAAGAACCGCGCGACGTGTCCGGCGCCTACCGTGTAGATCTCTCCGGACACCGGGCAGTCCCGGTGCGTCAGAAATGCCGCCACCGGAGCCACTAGGGCCGGGTCGAGCTTCTGAAGATATTGGGCCACAAGGTCATCCAAGACCGCTTGCGCCGACGCGCTATTTTCGACGGCCTGCTGGCCGGTTGCGCCGTCGATGGAATGTGCCAGCATCCGGGTGTAGGCGATCGGGGCGATGGCATTGACTTTGACGTTGTGGTCGGCTCCTTCGGCGGCCAGCACCCGGGTCAAGCCGATCAACCCGGTCTTGGCCGCGCCGTAGTTGCTCATCCGCTCGGCGCCCAGGATTCCCGCGGCAGAGCAGGTGTTGAGGATTCGGCCGTAGCGCTGCTCGCGCATCACCTTCCACGCCGGCCTGGTCACGTAGAAGGCGCCTTTCAGGTGCACGTCCAACAGCGGTGCGAGCCGGTCGGCGGTGGTGTCCTCGAACGGCGCGTCGCTGACGATGCCCGCGTTGTTGATCACGATGTCCACACGTCCCCAGGTGCGCAGCGCGGTGTCGATGATCGCCTGTCCGCCTTGCGGACTGGTCACGCTGTTGGTGTCGGCGACGGCCTCTCCGCCTTGGCCGCGTATCTCGTCTGCGGTGGCGTTTGCCGCGTCCATGCTCGAGCCAGTCCCGGTCACCGAACCACCGGTGTCGTTGACGACGACGCGCGCGCCGCGTGACGCCAGCAGCAGCGCGTAGTGCTTACCCAACCCGCCACCGGCGCCGGTGATCACCGCAACCTGTTCGTCGAACCGCATGTCGTTGGAACTCATCAGCCTCACCAGGTGACTGGTAGCTCCTTCATGCCGTAAATGTCGGAGTCTTTGAATTGCAGTGCATCCGGCGATACTGCTAGTTGCAGTCCGGGTAGGCGTCGCGCCAGGGTGGCGAACGCGACTTGCATTTCGACTCGGGCCAGGTTGGCTCCGATGCATTGGTGCACGCCATAGCCGAAACCCAAGTGCCCGCGGGCATTCCGGTCGATGTCGAGAGCCTCTGGCTTCTCTACGAATTCGCTGTCCCAGTTTCCAGCGGGCAGGTTCATCAAGACCTTGTCTCCGGCACGGATCACCTGGCCGCCGATCGTCAGGTCTTCGATCGCCACCCGGTCGACTTGAGCGTGCACGATGGTGAGATAGCGCATCAGCTCTTCGATGGCATTGGCGATCACGGCTGGATCGTCGGTTCGGCCCAGCCGTGCGAACACATCGGGATGCTCAAGCAGCGCAACAGTTCCCAACGAAATCATGTTTGCGGTGGTTTCGTGTCCGGCTTGCATCATGATCACCGCGTTCATGGCGGCGGTCTCGCGGTTGAGTTCGCCGGTCGCGACGTAGTCCGTGACGAGGCGGCTGATCAAGTCGTCGCCGGGCTCGCACTCTTTGCGCGTCACCAACTCCTGTATGTAGCCAAACATTGTCGCGAAGCCCTGCGCCTTTTGCTCTTCGGACGTCGTCGTAGCCAATCCAACCGTGGTGTTTTGCTGGAAGAGCCCGAGGTCTTCGGGCGGCACACCCAGCAGCAGCGCGATCACCAATGACGGTACGGGCAAGGCGAAGTCGCGCACGATATCGGCCGGGGGCCCATTGTCGATCATCCTGCGGAGGAATTCGTCGACCATTTCCTGAATCTGCGGGCGCATCGCTTCGGTACGCCGGAAGGTGAATTGGCTGGTCATCATCCGCCGCAACCGGTGGTGCTCAGGATCGTCGGTTCGCGCGAAAATCACCGGCGTGCCTTCATCGCTGGACGGTCTGATGGCGGACGAGATGGTGTCGGCAGACAGACGTGGATCGACCAGCGCGGCTCTGATGTCTTGGTAGCGGCTCACGATCCAGGTCGGCTGGCCTCCCCACAATGCCCGTCGCAGCCCGGGCTCTTCTCGCCAGTTGACGAATTCAGGCGGGGGATGAAGCGGACATTGCGCGGCCCGTCGGACCGGGATGACCGGAAGCTCCGTCTCGTAGCAGGAATCGGAAGTTGTTGCCGTCACGAATGTTTCCCCATAAGTGTCAGATGGCTGTCAATTATCCGAGCGTAGAGCTCAGCTAACCGGCGGTCAACTGTCAGTTACGCTGTGGCTATGACTGCGGTTTCCGACCGGCCGTTGCGAGCGGATGCGGCGCGCAACGCCGAGCGGATCCTGCGCGCGGCGCGCGACGTCTACGACGAGCTGGGGCCGGAGGCGCCCATCGAGGCGATCGCCCGTCGGGCAGGAGTCGGTGAGCGAACGCTCTATCGCAGGTTTCCGACCAAGGCCGAGCTGATCCGGGCCGCGCTGGATCAAAGCATCGCCGAGCACCTCACGCCGATGATCGAGGCCGTCCGGCGCGCCGATGACCCGCTGCGCGGTCTCGCCAAACTGATTGACGCGGCGATATCGCTGGGTGCTCGCGAACACAACCTGCTGACCGCAGCGCGCCGAGCCGGGTCACTGACCCCCGACATATCGACCTCGCTGTATGAGGCGCTCAGCGAGCTGACCCGTCGAGGCCAGCAGGCCGGCGTTGTCCGCGCCGACCTGGTCGCCGATGATCTGCCGCGGCTGATCGCGATGCTGCACAGCGTGCTATGGACGATGGATACCGACAGTGACGGCTGGCGTCGCTACGTCGTGTTGATACTCGACGCGATATCGACCAACGACCGACAACCGCTGCCTCGGGCGGCCACCCTTCGCTTTGCACCCGTGTCCAGTAGCTGGCCCATGTAGCAGCTGACGGAAACTGGTCGTCGGACCCCCATAGTTACAGTTTCGTGACTATTTCTCGATTTGCCCGTAAGGTGCTTCCTCGTGGGCCGACATCGATTAGCCAGCCACCGGCGAAAATCGCCATTAGTCGTGGCTGCGATCGCTGCCCCGGCCGCCGCGTTCCTTGCTCTCGGCGGAAGCGCCCATGAATCCACCCCCGCAGGCGACGCCGATTCAGATGCGGGTGACGCTGCGCCGTGTTGTGTGCAGGTCATGGCGGCAGCAGCGGCCGCATCGTCGTGGACACAGTCCAGCGTGAGTGCCGGTCCCGGCGAGATGGCGCCGGCATCGAGGGCATCACGATGGCGAGTCGTCAATCGAGATGCTCCGCGCGTGCTGCCCGTAGGGGTCGCTCCGGAGCGGGGGCTACAGGTCAAGACGATTTTGGCCGCGCGCAGCATCAGCGCGGCGTTCCCCGAGATCAAGAACATCGGCGGCGTTCGCCCCGACGCGAAGCGTTGGCATCCCAACGGTTTGGCGCTCGATGTGATGATCCCCAATCCCAGTAGCGCTCAGGGCATAGCGCTGGGAAATGAGATCGTCGCGTTCGCGCTGAAGAACGCAGCTCGTTTCGATTTGCAAGATGCGATCTGGCGCGGCACTTACTACACCCCGACCGGGACATCAGGATCTGGGTACGGCCACTACGACCACGTCCACATCACCACCCATGGCGGTGGATACCCCACCGGCGCGGAAGTCTACGTCCGCTAAGCGGTCTCAGCGTTTTCTGATAGTGCTGCAGGCTACGACGCTGCCGGCCCGGTAAGCAGCTGTCGGATCACCGGTGCAGCCCAGCGGCAGAGTTCCTCGCGGCTCAGGCTGGCCACCGGCGGGTTCGCCAGCACATAGCGGGTCATCGCGAGCCCGATGACGAAGGCGCCGGTCAGCCCTGCCCGCTGCACGGGATGGTCCGGGGTAGCGGTGACCAGCTTGGGGGCAATCTGTTGCGCGAAGACCTGCCGTAGCGTGTCGGCCGCGAGTCGGCTCGTCATCGCCGCCCGCAACAGCGCCACGAACGTTTCGTCCTCTTCCCACACCGCGAAGAATCGCTGCAACAGAATGTTCGCGACGTCGTCGGGATCGCGGCCCGAAAGATCTGGCAGTTCGATCGCGAAATCGGCTGCTGCGGCGAATAGGTTCTGCTTGCTGCCGAAGTAGCGGATCACCAGCGCCGCATCCACTCCGACGTCCGCCGCGACGGCGCGCAAGGTTGTGCGTTCATATCCTTGCGCCCCGAAGCGGCGACGTGCTGCGGCCAAGATGTCGGCGCGGGTTCGGCCGGCGTTGCGAGGTCGCTGTCGACTGGCGGGGGTGATCACGACGGCGCCGGCCCGACCAGAAGCTGGCGAAAGACCGGGCCGGCCCACCGGCTGAGCTCTTCACGGCTGAGGTTGGCCACCGGCGGATTCGCGAGAACGGTTCTGGTTGCGGCAAGCCCGATCACGAACGCGTCCGTCACCGCGATGCGCTTCATGTGGTTGTCCGGGGTGGCACCCATCAGCGTGGGCGCGACGTGGGTAGCCAGCGTCTGGTTCAAGGTGTCGGCCGCGACCCGGCTCGTCATTGCCGCGCGCAACAGCGCCAGGAATGTGTGGTCGTCCTCCCACACCGCGAAATACCGGGGCAGCAGCATGTCCGCGACGTCGTCGGGGTCGGCATCACCCAGGTCGGGCAAGTCAATCCTGAATTCGGTGGCCGTCGCGAACAAGTCCTGCTTGCTGCCGAAGTAGCGGATCACCAACGCCGCATCCACGCCGACATCCGCCGCGATAGCGCGCAACGTGGTGCGCTCGAACCCTTCTGCCGCAAATCGACGGCGGGCAGCGGCCAGGATGTCGGCCCGCGTTTGAGCAGCATCGCGAGGGCGCGTCTCTGCCATCCTGAAACTCTATATGTCACCCACCGTTGACAACCGCTGAGGGCGGCGCGTACCTGCCAAGTCATCGGGTGTTGACAAAAGTCATCGACCGTTGAAATGAGCTTTCTACGCAGGGCAGGTGGTCCCCATGGCCGACGGCATCGGACCACGCAGCTGCCTGTCTGCGCTCAGACCGAACCATGCGGCGGTGGCGCTCGTGATAGCGAGTGAGGCGTCTTCGTGCCCGGGTTCACACAGCTCGTGGCGGGCGCCGAGGACGGCCGTGCCGTCCGCGTGCCGAGGGGCGCATGTGGACGGCGCGGCGTTTCAAAGGCGGCAGCGGTGCCGGCAAGCAATATGTTCGTAGAAGGTCAATTTGCTTGCCCAATAGGGGGTCGTCGTCCCAGTCGACCCATTCGGGTAGTGGCGTTGCGGGCATGTCGCCGCGGATCGATGCCTCGTAGCCCGGCTGTCCGCCTGTCCGCCTCGTCCAGTTCGGGTCGCCGCGATTGGCTCGTGATCGCCGGATACCCATGATCACCACGACTGTCAGACCGGTCACAGCCAGGCAATAAGCATCACTTTAAGCAGGGTCAACCACATGTCTTCACCCTGCACCCGTCAGCCTGGCCGAAAATCACTTTTTGGTAGCGAACGTCACTATTTGGAAACGACGCGGTGCGGCGCGGCTCGTGTTCCACACGGGTCTACTAACAATTGAGCCGGAGTTTAAGGACGACTTAGGTACGGCTATGCGGTTTGCTGCACCTTTTGCTTGCAGACATACCTGAGCGCGAATGAACGCGAATGAAGGAGTGGACGTCAATGGCGATCTTGATCAAAGCGGTTGCCGGCGTTGGGTTGTGCGGAGCTGCTATAGCCTTTAGCCCGGCCGCGGCAGCCACCCCGTTCGTGACGGGCGGCTACGCGTGTATCCAGGGAACGGCGGGCGAAACTGCACCGGCGGCAGTCGCGGGCGGAGCGGGAGCCGCCGCGGGCGCAGCGGGAGCCGCCGGCGGCCCGGTAGTCGCGGAGACGTGTATTCCGCCTGCGGCTGCTAGCGCTCCAATCGCTGACACAGCGGGCGCAGCAGCAGCTGCGCCGCTGCCGGTTGGTGCTCCAGTGATTGCTCCGGTGCCGGCGGGCGCCCCGGTTGGTGCTCCAGTGCCGGCAGGTGCACCAGTGCCGGCAGGTGCACCAATCCCGGTGGGCGCGCCGGTAGGTGCACCGGTGCCAGCTGGTGCTCCGGTGGCTGCGCCGTTGCCGGCGGGTGCCCCGCTGATTGCGCTCGGGCCGGCGGGTGCGCCGGTGCCGGGAGGCGCCTTACTCACCGATACGGCTGGCCCCCTTGGGGGTAAGGGTGCGTGGACGGGTCCGGCGCCCGACGGCGGGCCTGCGCCCGGTCAGCCGATCACGCCCGGTCCTACGGCCTAGGGCGCGGGCGTGAGCTGAGGCTGGCCCTCTTTCGGATTGTGCGGACCCCGCTGGGTTATCACCAGCGGGGTCCGTTGCGCGGCAAATGACGACGGGTCATCGAGTCAAGGCTTGACCCTGGGCACCCGACAGTAAAGCACTTGCACGACAAGCGACTTGAGGCGTGGGCCGACGGCTGTCGCTACTGCTATTCCTGCACAATCACCGGGTCGCCGATGTTGACGTTGTTGTAGTACCACTCAGCGTCCGCGGGGCTCAGGCTGATGCAGCCGTGGCTGACATTCTCAAACCCGAGTGAATTGATAGCCCACGGAGCTGAATGCACGAAGAGACCACGGCCGCTGATACGGACGGCATAATCCACCGGAACCCGATAGCCCTGGGGATCGGTGATCGGGATGCCGACGCTGCTCGAATCCATAATCACCGCGCGGTCTTTGGACAAGACGGTGTAGAGGCCGGCGGGTGTCGGAAACTGCGGCCTACCCATCGAGGCCAACATCACTCCCTCTTCTCCCCGGTGGGGTAGGTGGTGCGGTGCTGGTCGTGGATGCGGCGGTCCGGCCCCGACGCCGTCGACGCTGACGGTGAACGTGTGATCTGAGATATCGGCAAGGCCGAGGACGGCAGGACCCGTCTTGATCTCCGTAGCCAGTCCGCCCACTAAGAGTGTCACCGTGCTGTGCGCCGGCCAGAATCGATCCGGGACCCACTGCACAACCTCGTTGTCGAGCCATTCGAATTTGCCGGTCATGGCGGGCGCCGATTTGACTGCAATGGCACGCTCGGCTGCGTGTCGGTTTGCCACCGGCGCGCTGAACGTCACCACAACGGGGTGGGCCACACCCACCACCTGGCCCGGCGTTGGTAGAACCGATGCAATGGCGGACCTATACGACTGGTAAACAGCCGCCGGGCTTATGCCGGCCGGCCCCGCAAGCACGGCCGCAGCGGTCAGAATCAACGCAAGAAGACACCGAACGACCGCCCGCATGACTCCGACCCCTTTTAGTTGACACGGTTCTAATCGGGATCGTAGGGGTGCCATGAAGGGTGGAAGCGCAAGGGCGCGTTAGCAATTCGATCACGCCTTTGTCACGTTTTGACTACAGCGAGTTTGAATCGCGTTGCGACAGCGCTGATGACGGATGCAGCGCGAGCCTGCGACTTAGCCGGTACCTTGGGCCGTGGCTAGATCAGACAGATTCTTCAGCGAATTCTCGAGGTGCGCGGAATCGAACGGCGGGAATTGAATGTGCTCACGGAGGTCAGGCGCAACTGCCGACCAGTCATAGGTAAGAGTCACGTGAGCTTCAGACGATCCGACGCTGCGTATGTCATAACGCCAAATCCAGCCGCCGAATGAGAGATTCCCGTCTCCTGCGGCGTCCTGGCCGGGCTCCCAGGCGATGGCGTGCGGACGGTCGCACAAGACCACCTTGTTGGCCATCTCATAGTTCTTGTTGGGGTGGCCGTCGTGGTACATCGCGACCCTGAAGATCTGGCCGATGCCCGTCACCGGCTTGCCGTCGATAGATTCTCTTACCCAACCTGTCCCGTCGATGGCGGAGTGAGTCGTGGGGTCCGCCAGTATGGCGAACACTGTTTCGGCCGGTGCGGAGATGGTGATCGTGGCGATCACGGTGTCGTTGGTCATGTCAATACAGACTCCGGTTGGCCAGAGAAATCATCACGCCGAGCCGATACGGCAACCGCGCGGGCGGAGAGTCCGCGCCAACACCCAGCCCGCGATCTCAGCTGTTGGAGGCTCCGCAGCTGGGGACGGTGTGATCGTTGGTGATGCCGTGCAGGTACCAGTTGTTGTTCACGTTCACCAACCTGACCGTGATCTGCGACGCCGCCGCGGCGTGCTTGGTGTTGTCGGCGTTCACGTACCAGAAGTGGTTGTAGGTGTAGCAGACGTTCAGCGCGGCCGCGCCTTCCTTGACCGACTGCACGTCGACAGTCCTGAGCGTGAGGCCGTCGTTGTAATGGCTCGTCTGGTCCTGGGCGTCGTACTCGCCCTGCCTGCCCATTCCCTGTGCCGCGCTGCGCAGCGTGTCGACCTGATCGCCGACCAGATTCGGATCGGCGACGGCAAAGAACTGCTTGGCGGCTTTGCCCGCCTGGGCATGGTCAGCGTTGTAGGCGCTCATCGCCGGCCAGATGTCGTGGGTGTACCGGTCGATGATCTGCTGGTTCACGCTAGGTTCCGCCTTCGCGGAGTTGCTGGGAGAGCCGCACGCCAGGATGGCAACTATCGGCACGAGGGCGACGGCGAGTTTCATGGCAGCCTCAGAATATCGGTGGTCCCATGGCCTGCGACCGCATCGACTCTGACCGGCTCACCGG
>NZ_JBAPPI010000808.1:0-3972 GCF_049280035.1 Mycobacterium sp.
ACCCCGCGCACCGGCCGAACCCGTCCGTCCAGAGCCAACTCGCCCAGTACCACGACCGCCTCCAGCTGTCGCCACGGCGTCTTCCGCTGCGCCGACAACACCGCGGCCGCTAAGGCCAGGTCGTATACCGAGCCCATCTTCGGCAGCGTTGCCGGTGAAAGCGCCAGCGTGAGGCGAGACATCGGCCAGCGGTTGTTGCAGTTGGTGATTGCTGCGCGGACCCGGTCTCGTGACTCCTGCAACGCAGCGTCGGGCAGCCCCACCAGGTGTACGCCCGGTAGGCCCGAGGTGATATCGGCTTCGATCTCTACGATGTCGCCGTCCAACCCCAGCACCGCGACCGAAAACGCACGCCCCAGCGCCATCAGCCGACTCCCTGCAGGTGACTGATTTCCGGGGTGCGACGTCGGCCGATGCGCACCCCGATCACGTCGATGCGCACCGCCGCCCAACGTTGCTCCTGACCGGCCAGCCACATCGCGGCCAGCCGACGCAATCGGCGCGCCTTCTGCTCGGTGACCGCTTGCGCCAGACCGCCGAAACCGTCGCCGGTGCGGGTCTTGACCTCGACGAACACCACGGTGTTGGTGGTCGGGTCGACGGCGACCACATCCAATTCGCCGTATCGGCAGCGCCAATTTCGGGTCAGGATCCGCAGTCCCAGCCCGGTCAGGTGATCGCTGGCCAACTGCTCACCGAGCGCGCCGATTTCGGCCCGCGTCAACATCGTCATGCGGCCACCCTGCGGCAGTGCACCGACGCGAATATTCGTCACGCCGCCGTCGCTGCGAGACGGCGACCGGTTATCCCCAGTTGCGGGGCCATCCACAGCCGGCCAGCGCGCCGCGTTGCATCCGGAGTTTAACCGCCGTTAACATCGCGTTCAGGCGATGAAGCTCGCCTTAACCGCCGTACCGGCTGATGGCTTCTACCCGTGGTGCACGGGATTAGAAGGCGGGGTGGGACCAGTGAGTCAAGACCCCCTTATTGCGCGGCGGATTCAGCCTATTGACCTGATGGCGCGCGGTATCACGCGCCATTGCGCGGCGGCATGCCGTTCCGCGGAGATCATTAACCGCAATTGACACCTAGTGAGAGGAAGACCGATGTCATTCGTCACGACTCAACCTGAGGCGCTGAGCGCCGCCGCCACCAGCCTGGCTGGTATCGGCACCACGATGAGCGCGCAGAATGCCGCCGTTGCGGCGCCGACGACGGGTGTGACACCTGCCGCTGCCGACGAGGTGTCGGCGCTGACGGCAACCCAATTCGCTGTCCATGCGCAGATGTACCAGGCAGTCAGCGCCCAGGCAGAGGCGATTCATCAGTTGTTCGTCAGCACGCTGGGAACGAGCGCGATGTCATATGCGGCGACCGAAGCCGCTAATGCCATAGCGGCCGGTTAAGACGGGATAGGACAATGGATTTCGCGTTGTTACCACCGGAGGTCAACTCCGGCAGAATGTATGCCGGCCCCGGCTCTGGGCCGATGCTGGCGGCAGCTTCCGCCTGGGATGGGCTGGCCGCCGAGCTTCAATTCACGGCAGCTTCCTACGAGTCGGCGATCTCTGAGCTGAGCGGCGGCCCGTGGCTCGGCCCGTCGTCGGCCTCGATGGCAGCAGCGGCCGCACCGTACATGGAGTGGATGACGGCGACCGCGGCGCAAGCTGAACAGACGGCCACACAGGCCAAAACGGCGGCCGCGGCCTATGAGGCGGCCTTCGCCATGACGGTGCCGCCACCGCTGATTGCGGCCAACCGCAGCCTTTTGATGACCCTGATTGCGACCAACATCTTCGGACAGAACACCATGGCGATCGCGGCCACCGAAACCGACTACGCCGAAATGTGGGCTCAGGATGCCGCCGCTATGTACGGCTATGCCGGCTCCTCGGCGGCAGCGTCGACGTTGACACCGTTCACCTCACCGCCGCCGACCACCAACCCGGCAGGGGCGGGCAGCCAGGCTGCCGCGGTGGCGCAGTCGTCCACGTCGGGCGGTTCGCAGCTGATGTCGGCGGTCCCCCAGGCGCTGCAGGGGCTGGCGTCGTCCGCGGCGGCTTCGACACCAGCGCAGGCTGTGTCTGATCTGCTGACCCCGCTCTCGGTGGCCCTGACGTTCCTGGAAATCCCCATAGGCACGACTTCTGTCGGCTCCTCGGCGACGAGCATCTCGGCAGCGTTCACGGGGGTCTGGACCAACTTCCGCGGCTTTTCGATCAATGCCGACCGCGACTTCGCTCACGGAACGGGCCCGTACACGGGCTATGGGCCGGGCGCCGCCAACCTGCCGAACTGGTTCTTCAACGGCCAAGGCAGCGTCGGTTCACCCTCGAACGCGGCGGAGGCATCCGTATCCGCCGGGCTGGGCCAGGCAAACACGGTCGGCAGACTGTCGGTGCCGTCGGCTTGGACGGTGGCGGCGCCCGAGATACGACCGGTCGCCTATACGCTGCCGATCACCGGCGCTGCGGCCGCACCCGAGATCGCTGCGGGTAGCTCCGGCAACCTGTTCAGCAACATGGGCCTCGCCGGTGCCGCCGGGGGCGCTGTCGGCAGCAGCGCTTCCCTGGGACGCGGCGATCAGCGGATCAGGATGACAAGCCGGGACACCCCGAAGCCACCGCAGCAGTCGCAGCGCGAGCCGGTGGCGGAGATCGCTGCCGAGTTGGCCGAGCTTGCCACGCGGGCGCAATCGCTTCTCGCCAAGCTGGCCGACTCCGGGCTGATGACCGCCGACGAGGTGACGCAGCAGAGACGACGCTTCCTCGGGTGATCCGCCGGGCGAACGTTGGCCGCTTTACGCCGCCGGACGACGCAGCGCGCCAGAATCGATGGCAACATGCGTGCCGGAGCGGTCGAGGATACCCGGGTTCGCCAGCCATTACGCTGAGTTAGCCAGTCACTGCAACAGCTGGCGGTTGATCGATACCGGCCCGCGACGCTGGGAGGGGGAGTTGTGATTCCGGCAGGCTACGGGATCCTGCTAATTTGCGGACCGTTGGCGGCCGTGGCGGCGGTGTGGGTGGCCGAGCGGATCGGCGTACCGTATCCGGTCTTGCTGGTGGGTGTCGGAGCGGCGTTCAGCTGGTTGCCGGGGGTCAGCGTGCCGGTGCTGTCGCCGCACGTGGTGTTCTACGTGTTTCTGCCACCGTTGATCTACTACGCGGCGTATTTCATTGCCCCGGACGATCTTCGCGCCAATGCCCGGCCGATCGGTCTGCTGTCGGTAGGCCTGGTGATAGTCACCACGGCCGCGGTCGCCGGAGTTTTGATGGGTCTCGCGGGTGTGCCACTGGCGGTGGCCTTGGTGGCCGGAGCGGTGGTGGCGCCGACTGACGCGGTCGCCGCGACATCGGTGTTCAAGCGGCTGGACGTGCCGGAGCGGCTCGCGACAATCGTTGAGGGAGAGGGACTTACCAACGATGGCACCGCTTTGGTGCTCTACGCAGGCGCGGTGGGCGCCGCAACCGTCGGCGCGATGCGGCCCGGCCCGCTCGCGGTGACGCTGCTTGTCGCCCCGGCGGGGGGTGCTGCACTCGGCCTCGCCGTCGGCTGGGTGGCTGTGAAGATACGGCGACGAATCGACCAACCGTTGTTGGAGATCACCATCTCGCTGGCGACGCCGTACCTCACCTATGTGCTCGCAGAGGCCGCCCATCTGTCGGGGGTTTTGGCCACCGTCGCCGCCGGCGTTTACGTGGGTTCGCACCTGAGCGCCATCTTCGCCCCGGGCGCGCGACTGCAGGCCTTCGCGTTCCTCGATGTTCTGGTGTTCCTGCTGAATGCAGTGCTGTTCACGCTGGTCGGCGCCGAGCTTGTGCGCTCGGTGCACTGGGTGCCTGAGCTGCCCGCGCTGCGACTGGTGGCGGCGATGTTGGCCGTCGTCATCGTGGTGATCGCGTTGCGGCTGATATGGATGCTGTTCGGACCGGTCACCGCGAAGCTGCTCGGGCGCGCACGCGCCGAGCC
>NZ_JBAPPI010000809.1:0-2069 GCF_049280035.1 Mycobacterium sp.
TCCGCGGCCTCGGCGTCGATGGCCCCGCCGAGATGATGACTGCTGTTGGCCAGCAATCCGAACGCCGCGCCTTCGACGCGGACGAGCGCGGTGACCACTCCGACTCCGTAGTCGGCCCGTAGTTCCAGGACCGATCCAATGTCAGCGACCGATTCGATCGCGTGGTGCACGTCGTAGGACCGTAACCGGTTCTCCGGCACCACATGTCGCGCCCGCCGTGGATCGGGGGCCGCCCAGTCGTCAAGCTTGACCTGGAAATACGACAGGTAGTGCTTGGCCAGCGACACTGCGTGCGCCTCGTCGCGCGCGACCAGGCCAACTATCCCGTTGCGCCGCTGGACGTCGATGGGCCCGATGTCCTCCGGTCGGTACTCGCCGAGTCCGCCGCCTTCGATCATGGCCGGACCGCCCATGCCGATGTTGGCGTCGGGGGTTGCGATGATCACGTCACATGTGCCGGCCAAGGCGGCATTGCCGGCGAAGCAACGCCCGGAGACGATCGACACCAGCGGCACTTGGCCACTGAGTGCGCCCAGTGTGCGGAAGGTCGGCACATCCAGACCGGCGATGTTGGCGAGGTCGGTGTCACCGGGTCGGCCACCGCCACCTTCGGCGAACAGCACCACCGGCAGCTTTCTGCGGGCGGCCAAGTCGAAGACCCGGTCGGTTTTGGCGTGGTTGCGCATGCCCTGTGTGCCGGCGAGCACGGTGTAGTCGTAGGACAGCACCACTGTCTCGGCTCCGCCGATTGTCGCCAGCCCGGCCACCAGACCATCGGCCGGGGTGTTGGCGATCAGGTCGTCCTCGGAACGCCTGCTGCGCTGCGCCGCCAGCGTCAGCGCACCGTACTCGACGAAGCTTCCCGGGTCTACCAGGTCGGCGATGTTTTCTCGGGCGGTGCGACGATTTTGCTTGTGCCGCTTGGTAATTGCCTCTTGACGACCCTCGTCCAGGGTGAGCAGGTGACGGCGATGGACCTCGTCCAGATCGGCACGCGCTCGATCCAGGTCCAGATCGGCAAGTCTGCCAAGACCCTTCTCGCCTGCGCCTGCGGCGGTGCGGGTGAAGACCACCAACGGATCTCCGGTCCCGACGACTTGCCCCGGAGTCACCAAAGTCCGGACTGTGCATACCGCGTCCGGAGCGGGCAGCACATGCTGCATCTTCATCGCCTCGAGCACCACCAACTGCGCGCCGCCCGCGAACTCGGTGCCTTCCGGCGCTACCTCGACCACGGTGCCCGCCAATTGTGCGCGCAGCACCTCCTCACCCGGATACAGTTCGAGCGGCGCGACTCGGGTCTCATGGCGCCGAGACTGCGCAGCACCGACAAGGGCGGGCAGGTTTTCGTCAACGAAGCCTGTGGTGACCGGACCTGAGTGAGTTTGACTGTGCGACAAGATCTCTTGTAAGAATCCGATGTTGGTGCGAATCCCCTCGATACCGAATTCGGCCAGCGCCGTCTGCGCCTTGCGCAGCGCCGCCGAAAACGACGATCCGCGCGCCCGGGTGATCACTTTGGCCAGCAGCGAGTCGTAACGCGAGCTCAGCGTCAGTCCGGGGCGACCAAAGGTGTCGACGCGCACACCGGGTCCACTCGGCGGCGAAAACACCGTGAGGGTGCCCGCGGTGGGTATGACCGACCCGTCGGGTGCAAGAGTTTCCATGTTGACCCGCGTCTGGATCGCGATACCGCGCACCGCGGCGGGCGCACCGATCACTTCCTTGCCGTCGGCGACGATGCCGGCCGGCAATCTCAGTTGGTGGAAGGATGCGCCGCTGGCGATTCGTAGCTGCACCGCGACCAGGTCGATCCCGGTGACCTCCTCGGTCACAGTGTGCTCCACCTGGATCCGGGGATTGACTTCGAGGAAAACGAACTGCTCACCCGCCACCAGAAACTCGACCGTGGCGATTCCGCGGTAGTCGACGTGTGCACACAGCTGAGCCGCGGCCCGGTGTAGGTCACGGCGCAGCGTGGTGGAAATACCTTGCGCCGGGGCGATTTCGACCAGTTTTTGGTAGCGCCGCTGAATGCTGCAGTCACGGTCGCCAAGGGCCAGCGCGCG
>NZ_JBAPPI010000810.1:0-6587 GCF_049280035.1 Mycobacterium sp.
GGCTTACCCTGATGGCCCGGCTTCTCAGCGCCCGCGTCGCGGGCGCATCGTCGCCGGGCGCCCTGATGGCCCGGCTGGCGAACGTTAGCGAAACTCGCCGTTAGACTGGCGGACCGTGTTGACGTCCTCCCCGGACTCGAAGTCCGAGGATTCCAACCCGATCTACCTACTTAGGCAGCAGGAGAGCTGAGTTGAGATTCACAGTTCACAGACCGCCCTGCGGCGAGGTCTCCCTGTGCTGGTACCGCCCGCCCGGCGGCGATGTTGCGTGCCGCGTTCACATCGGCGTTGCACGGCCCCGCTTTGCAGGCGACGCACGCGAAAGCCGCTTGGCTCTTGCGGTTTTCAGGCGCCACATGCCCACAGGCGAAGCATCGTTGCGACGTGTACGCGGCCGGGACCCGTTCGACACGTCCCGGAGCTTTGTGGTCGAGCCGGGCCACCAGCCGACCCCACCCTTGGCGATTGATCGCCCGGTTAAGGCCTCGCTTCTGCGCCACTCGAACGCCCGGTTGCTCCAGCGTCCCGCGCGCGGAGCGAGTCATCGCCCGCGTGTCGAGGTCCTCGACTCGAATGGTGTCGAACCGGCGCGCCAGATCGGTGGTGGTCTTTTCGACCCAGTCGCGTCGTCGGTCGGTTTCGCGGGCTTTGAGTTTCGCGATCGCCAGCTTGGTGCGCGCTCGGCGGTTGGAACCAGGCCTGGCGCGGGCGAGGCGTTGCTGCTGCCGGCGCAGACGAATCCGCTGACCCGGTGTAAGGCTAGGTGCATGGAGCAGTTCCCCGGTGGACAGCGCTGCCGACACCGCCACACCGCGATCGACACCAACCACGCTGCCATCGCTCGGTCCCTCGATGGGATCGGGGATGTGCACGAAGGCGACATGCCAGCGACCGGCCCGATCACGCGTGATGCGGTAGGACTTGACGTCCTTCGGCATGGCCCGTGTCCAGCGAAATCGAACCCAGCCGACCTTCGGCACCCGTACCCGCCCGTAACGCCTGGTGAGCTTCTCGACATGGCGCGGCTTGACCCCGACCTGCCGAAACCCTTCATGCACGCCAGTCTTGCGCCACGATGGACGGCGATGAGTGCCGGCGAAGAAGTTACGCATGGCCTGGGCGAAATCGCGCAACGCCCGCTGCTGCACCGTCTGCGACCCAGCCGCCAACCAGTCATATTCGGCGCGGGCCTCGGTCAACTGCGCCGACTGCTCGTTATACCGCGGGGCGCGACGGCCAGGTTGCCAAAACTGTTGCTGCTCCACGCACAAATTCCACACGAACCGGGCATGGCGGCAATGCTCAAACAACCCCACCTGCTGGGCTGGCGTTGGCAGCAATCGGAACCGAGACATATCCGCAAACTAGGCGCCGCCACCGACAACAACGGGAATCGCGCAGCCGGCCAGGTCGAGAACGGCGCTCCTCCCCGGCATAAATGCCGGGGTTTCCGGCCGAAGGAGAATCGATGATCACCCTCGACCATGTCACTAAGCAGTACAAGTCGTCGGCGCGTCCAGCGCTGGACAACGTCAACGTGAAGATCGACAAGGGTGAGTTCGTCTTCCTGATCGGCCCGTCCGGCTCCGGCAAATCGACGTTCATGCGGCTGCTGCTGGGCGCCGAGACGCCTACCAACGGTGATGTGCGGGTCTCGAAGTTTCACGTCAACACGCTGCCCGGACGCCACATCCCGAAGCTGCGTCAGGTGCTCGGCTGCGTCTTCCAGGATTTCCGGCTGCTGCAGCAGAAGACGGTGTTTGAGAACGTCGCGTTCGCGCTCGAGGTCATCGGCAAGCGCCCCGACGTGATCAACCGGGTGGTGCCCGATGTGCTGGAGATGGTCGGGCTGTCCGGAAAGGCCAACCGGCTGCCGCATGAGCTGTCCGGCGGCGAACAGCAGCGGGTGGCCATCGCCCGGGCTTTTGTGAACCGGCCACTGGTATTGCTGGCCGACGAGCCGACGGGCAACCTCGACCCGGAGACCAGCAACGACATCATGGATTTGTTGGAGCGGATCAACCGCACCGGGACCACTGTGCTGATGGCAACGCACGACCACCACATCGTCGACCAGATGCGCCAGCGGGTGGTCGAGCTGTCGCTGGGGCGGCTGGTCAGAGACGAGCAGCGCGGCATCTATGGGATGGACCGCTAGGTGCGCTTCAGCTTCCTGTTCAACGAGGTCCTGACGGGTCTTCGTCGCAATATCACGATGACCGTCGCGATGATTCTGACCACCGCGATCTCCCTCGGACTGTTCGGCGGCGGACTGCTGGTTGGCCGGTTGGCCGACAACTCGCGCGAGATTTACCTGAACCGGGTCGAGACGCAGGTCTACCTGGACGAAGACATCTCCGCCAACGACCCGAACTGCAGCAGCCCGACGTGCAAGGCCCTGCAGAAGACGATCGGGGACCGTAAGGACGTGAGTTCGGTCCAGTTCCGCAACCGTCAGGACGACTACAACGACGCGATCCGCAAGAACCCGCAGTGGAAGGATCTGGCCACGAGCGAATTCTTCCCCGCGTCCTTTATCGTCAGGCTGGAGAATCCCGAGCGAAACGCCGAGTTCGAAGCGGCGATCAAGGGCCTGCCCGGAGTGAAAGGATTTCTCAACCAGAAAGACCTGATCGACCGGCTTTTCGCCGTGTTGGACGGTCTGAAATATGCGGCCTTCGCGGTTGCCTTGGTCCAGGCCATCGGGGCGATTCTGTTGATTGCCAACATGGTTCAGGTCGCGGCGTATACGCGTCGCACCGAGGTCGGCATCATGCGATTGGTCGGCGCCACCCGCTGGTACACCCAACTGCCCTTCGTGGTCGAGGCCGTTGTGGCGGCCACCGTCGGCGTGATCGTCGCCATTGTCGGCCTGATCGTGGCTAGAGCGCTGTTCCTGGACAGAGCGCTGCGCCAATTCACTCAAGCCCATCTGATCGCCCCGGTCGACTACGCCGACATCGTTTACATCTCGCCCTGGCTGTTTTTGGTCGGTGTCGTGGTGGCCGCGGGGACGTCATACCTAACCCTGCGCCTGTACGTGCGGCGGTAGCCGTGGCCAAAAAGCCCGGCAAATCTCAGTCAGGACGACAGATCCTGGCCAGCAACCGCAAGGCACGGCACAACTACACGATTTTGGAGGTGTTCGAGGCCGGGGTGGTTTTGCTCGGCACTGAAGTAAAAAGCCTCAGGGACGGCAAGGCTTCGCTCGTGGACGCGTATGCAACCGTTGACGATGGCGAAGTTTGGTTGCGCAACCTGCACATTCCGGAGTATCACCACGGCAGTTGGACCAACCACGAGCCGCGTCGCACGCGAAAACTGTTGCTCCACAGGCGCCAAATCGATGTGCTCATCGGCAAAATCAAGGATGGTAACCTCGCGCTCGTCCCGTTGTCGCTGTATTTCTTCGAAGGAAAAGTCAAGGTGGAGCTGGCATTAGCGCGCGGCAAGCAAGCGCACGACAAGCGGCAGGACATGGCGCGGCGCGACGCTCAGCGAGAAGTGCAGCGCGCGTTGGGCAGGCGAGTCAAGGGCATGGATTGATCGGCGCCGCGTACGCCCAGCTGTCCGCGGTCAGCTACGGCGTCAGTGACTTTGTCGGGGGTGTGGCTTCTCGGCGGGTGGCTGCGCTTCGCGTCATGGTGGTGACCTACCCGATTGCGACCGTGCTGCTTGGTGTGCTGGCTGCCACCGGAGGTGGACCGGTCCGCCCCGGCGCCCTGCTGTGGGGCTCGCTGTATGGGGTCAGTCAGGCCATCGGGGTGTATTGGTTCTACGCGGCCGTGAGCGCCGGACCGATCTCGGTGGTTTCACCGCTTGCGGCGATACTCAACGCTGCCGTACCTGTCGCCGTCGGCGTGGCGCTCGGCGAGCGACCGGGGCAGACCGCGTCGGTAGGCGTGGTGTTGGCAATGTTTGCGGTGCTCCTGGTGAGCCGGGAGTCGCCTGCCGACGAGGATGTTCGGACCCACAGGTTCACCAGCAAAGTGGCCTGGCTGACGGTCGGCTCCGGGGTGGCATTCGGTTTGGACTTCGTGCTGCTGCATCAGGCGCCGGCGGAGTGCCGGCTATGGCCGCTGTTTTTTGCCCGGGCCGCGGCCACCGTGCTGGTGTTCGCCGTCGCGGCGATGAGCAACAACCTTCAGCTTCCGACCAGGACGCCGCTGCGGTTAGCGGTCGCCGCGGCGCTGCTGGACACCTGCGCCAACATCACCATGCTGCTGGCGATCCAAAAGTGGATGCTGTCGCTGGCCAGCATCTTGATCTCGCTGTACCCGGCGACGACCGTCATCCTGGCCATCATCGTGCTGCGCGAGCGGCTAACTCGCTGGCAGGCGCTCGGCATGATCCTGGCCGCAGTCTCGGTCAGCATGATCGCCGCTACTTGACCGGCGTCGCACTGGCCCTGCTCGCGGCGATCGGCTTCGGCGTCGACGACTTCGTCGGCGGTATCGCCTCGCGGCGAGTGGCCGCGATACGGGTCGTGCTGGTGTCCTACCCGATCGCGATGGTGCTACTCGGTGTGCTGGCCGCCGTCATCGGCGGGCCGATCTCTGCCGGCGCCGTGATATGGGGTTCGCTCGGTGGGATCGCCCAGGCGTGCGGAGTGTGGTGGCTATACGCGGCCCTTGGTGCCGGCCCGATCTCGGTGGTCTCGCCGCTGACAGCAGTGCTGACCGCGACCGTGCCCGTGGCGATCGGCATTGCCATGGGGGAGCGGCCCGGCTTGGTGGCTGCGGTGGGCATCGGGCTGGCGATGGTCGCGGTGGTACTGGTCAGCAGGAGAGCCAGTAACGACGACGGCATGCCACACCGGTTCACCACGGCGGTGGCCTTATTGACGATCGGCTCCGGTGTGGCGTTCGGGCTGAACTTCGCGCTGATCCATCAGGCGCCAGTCGAATCCAAGTTGTGGCCGCTGCTGTTCGCGCGGATGTCGGCCACCATGCTGGTGATCGTCGCGGCCGCGGCCAGCCGCAATTTGCGGGTCCCGTCCGGGAAACCGTTGAGGCTGGCGCTAACCCTTCCGGTGCTGGACGCCGGCGCCAATGTCGCCATGCTGCTGGCGCTGCACGCGTCGTTGCTGTCGTTGGCCAGCGTCTTGATCTCGCTGTATCCTGTGGCGACGGTTGTGCTGGCGATGGCGGTGCTGCGCGAGCGGGTAACCCGCTGGCAGGCACTCGGCATGATCCTGGCGGCAGTGTCGGTAAGCATGATCGCGGCGAAGTGACGTCCGTCTAACATCAGGCGGCATGAGCAGCCCCCCGCGACCGGTCACCGAACTCGACAAATCCGACGTGCTGTCGGGTCTCTTCGGCACCTGGGACAGCCTGGACGGATTGCTGACCGGGCTGTCCGAGCAACAGTGGCAGACGCCGACGCCGCTGCCCGGGTGGACCGTGCACAACGTCGTTGCCCACATCATCGGCACCGAATCGGCGCTGCACGGAATCAGCACACCGGAGGCCGATATTGATGTCTCGACGCTGGCCCACGTGCGCAACGACGTGGGCGTGGCCAACGAGTGCTGGGTCCGTTATCTGAGCACAAAATCCGGCGACGACCTGCTGCAGCGGTTCCGTGAGGTGTCCGCCGATCGCCGCAAAAGCTTGACCGACATGGCTATTGACGACTGGAACGCACCCACCCTGACCCCGGTTGGCCCGGACAGTTATGGGCGGTTCATGCGGGTGCGGGTCTTCGACTGCTGGATGCATGAGCAAGACATCCGGGATGGGCTGGCCAAACCGCCCTCGGACGCGCAGCTTGCAGGCCCGGCGCCGCGCCTGGTGCTCGACGAGATGGCTACCACCATGGGCTACGTGGTCGGCAAACTCGGGAAGGCGACCGATGGGTCACGGGTCGCTATCGAGCTGACCGGGCCGCTGGCACGCACCATCCGCGTCCTGGTCGACGGTCGCGCCCGGGTAGTGGACTACTTTGCAGGGGAACAACCGTCGGCGACCATTCGGCTGGACGGCGTGCTGTTCACCCGGCTGGCCGGTGGCCGAGCGGACGCCGGCGCAGGCGGCGTCGAGCTTGGCGGTGACCAAGAGGTCGCGGCGCGCATCGTCGAGCACCTGAACTACACGATCTGACGAGCTCACGGCGTTGAGCCGCCGGGATGTTTATTACTGGGGTGGTTTTTGCGAATCGCGTACCATTAATAGTCCTGCCGAAATTCGGCGGGATGCGAGGGGCTGAACGGTTTCGACTTCGCGCATCGAATCAAGGGAAGCGTGCCGGTGCAGGCAAGAGACCACCGTAAGCGTCGTTGCAACCAATTAAGCGCCGTTTCAACACAGCGCGACTACGCACTCGCTGCCTAAGCGACTGCGTGTCTGTCAGACCGGGAGAGCCCTCGGCCCGGACCCTGGCATCAGCTAGAGGGACAAACCGATACGTCCGGTCGCGGGATGTAGCGGGAAACCAAACAGCGACTGGGATCGTCATCCTGACTTGTTCGCGGGAGCAGGAGATCCGAGTAGAGGCATAGCGGACTGCGCACGGAGAAGCCTTGAGGGAATGCCGTAGGACCCGGGTTCGATTCCCGGCAGCTCCACGAGTGGAGGTCAGGCCAGGAC
>NZ_JBAPPI010000811.1:0-7007 GCF_049280035.1 Mycobacterium sp.
CGCTTACCCAGGCCCTTGTATCCCTCCGGGAACACCGCGGTCAATTCTCCGGAGGCCAGCAGTCGATGAGCGTCGGCGGTGCATGCCATGGTGTGCCCGGCCCTGCGGGCAGCCTCGCCGATCATCGGCAGGTCGAACACCATATCGGCGGCCAGCAGCCGCAGGTCACGATGGGCCGGGTGCTCGTCGTGAACCGCCACCGATGCCATCAGCCCGTCGAACGGCAGCACGCCGGCGTGGTTGGCCACCACCAACGCCGCGCCGGTCTCGGGCAAGTTCTCGACGCCGCTGACCTCGACCCGGAACCACGACTTGAAGAAAAACCTCAGCAACGGCCGCACGATCGCGTCGTTGAAATGCGGATCGAACCCGAACTCGTCGACGCGGTAATCGCCGGTAAGGCGGTGCCGCAGGAACTCGGCGACGGCAGTGACCTTGTGCGCGAGCTCGTTGCCGGAGTCGTGGGCGTCGGATTTGCCGTCGGCGACGCGCCGGTGCTGATCGATCTCGCGGACGACGGCGGCGATCTGATCGGCCGAAGCGCGGCTACCGGGTTCGGAGAGCAGTGAGGGGTGCTGACGAGACGTTTGGGTACGTTGGCCGGCGCGCCGCTGCGCAGCTGCACGGCTCGAATTCGAGTGCAGCGGAATGACTTTCGCCTTCGAATCGCCCGCCATTAACTAACCCTGCCCCCACCCCTTAGTTGATTTTGGTTCGGCCACCAAAGCGCTGCGCTGCTGCCACGGCCCGACCTTCAATTGAGCGTACCCACTCCGGATCGATAATGGGAGTTAAACCTCGGCCGCGTACGTAATCGTCAAAAGCCTCTGCAGTCGACCACTTGGGATGGTATTCGAGCTCCCGTCGCATCCTCGTCGTGTCCATCACCCGGCCGTAGCTGAGGTAGTCGAGCTGCTCACGGTTGATCTCGGTGTAGTGGTTGGCTCGCCGCAGTGAATCCAGTGCCCACAGCCCGAATCCGGGCACCGGCACCGAGATTCGGCCGGCCCGCCGGATCGCCTGCGAGAGCATGATGACGCCGCTGCCGCCGATATTGAAGGTTCCTGCCTTACCGGCCATCACGGCGCGCTCCAAAGCACCCAGCGCGTCCTGCTCGTGCAGCAGCTGCAGCCGTGCGTCGCGGCCGAGCACCTTCGGGACCAGCGGCCCGGCCAGGTATCGCGACAGCGTGGTCTCCATTGCCGGACCGATCATGTTCGCCAACCGCAGTATCGTGACCGCGATATCGGGCCGACGCCGCCCGAGCCCGCGGGTGTAACCCTCGATGTCCAGGCTGTCTTTGGGAAAGCCCTCCCGGAACGGACGACGGCTGCTGCTGTCCTCGGTGAACATCACCGGATCGTGCGGACTGGACCCGTAAACCTCAGAGGTCGACTTGAGCACCACTCGACGCACCGACGGCGCCTTCTGGCAGGCCGCGAACAGCTGCATCGCGCCCAGCACGTTGATTTCCTTCAGCGCCGCCCCGCCACCGGACCGCGGCGCAAACGACGCCGCCGAGGCGTGCACCACGGTGTCGACATCGCCATTTCGAATCACCTTGGCGACAAACGGGTTGCGGATGTCGGCGCGGACGAACTCGGCGCGGCCCATCCGACGGAGCATGTCCTTGCTGGGCGCAACCGCATCCACTGCGATGACCCGGTTGATCAATGGGTTCTGCGCCAGCCGCGCGGTCAGGTAGCCGCCCAAAAACCGGCAGGCACCAGTGACCAGCACGACCTTCGGATAATGCAGGGAATCGGTGGTGTTGCTGCCAGTGCCACTTGTCCGGTTGCCCGTTCCGGTTCCCGGTTGACCGTCCGACACATCCACCTTGTTAGCCTAGCGACCTCTGGGCGCCGCAGCATTGCCTGCGAGCCGCGGCAGCCGTTGGGGGAGTTACTTTCCGAGTTTTCTGCGCTGCACCCGGGTACGGCGAAGCAGCTTGCGATGCTTCTTCTTCGACATCCGTTTGCGCCGCTTCTTGATTACTGAACCCATAACTCCGCTATCTGTGTGGCGGCCCGAGTCCGCCGTGGCCGGGCAAGTGCAATAACCCGCACACTCTACCCAAGACGGCGTATCGAACGCCAAAACGCACCGGGGGATCGATACGGCTCAGTTGCGCAGCATCCGATGGCCGCGAGACTTAAGCCACTGCGACACCTATCGGCGTGTCCTCGCGGAGGGTTAAGTGTCGCGGTCCAACTGCCCGGCGTCAGCCGGCGTCGAAGTAGGAGCTCTCCAGCAAGTCGTTGACGGCTTTGGCGTGCACGCGGAAGGATCGCCCGACCCGGACTGCAGGCAGCTCACCGTTGTGAACCAGCCGGTAGACGGTCATCTTGCTGACCCGCATCAGCGCTGCCACTTCGGCCACTGTCAGGAATTGCGTCCGGGGCGGCTGACCGTCTACGGAACCAGCATCTCGTCCCGACTTACCGCCAGCCGAATCCCGTCCCGATGGCCCGTTGATAGACGTCATCGCAACCCAATCAGTCAGGCACCGGCAGTCCCAGCGGCTTCCCCTCCGCTGGCACCGACAGGTGCATACCAAGAGGAGAATAGCGGGACTAGTGGGGTTACTGCGACGGGTGGGGGCAAATAAATAAAATTCTATAAATTACTCTGATGTAATTCTTAGCTGCTCAGAGCGGGTTTTTGCGGCCCGCACCGCCTCGTCGACGGCGGCCCGCAAACCGCGGCCTTCCAGTTCCCGCAGCGCAGCCGCGGTAGTACCGCCGGGCGAGGTAACAACCGCACGCAGCCTGGCCGCGGTGGTGTCCAAGGACAGATCCGACGCCCTGTCGCCGGGTTCTCCGCGGTCCTGTTCCATTCGGTCCAGCAACATCGCCGCCGACCCGGCCATCGTCTGGGCGACCAGCTCGGTGGCCACCGAGCGGCTCAACCCGACTCCGACCGCGGCATCCACCAACGCCTCGACCATCAAGAAGAAATACGCCGGCCCAGAACCGGAGACCGCGGTCACCGCGTCCAGGTGTTCCTCGGGAACCGTCAGCACGGCGCCGACCGAGTCAAACAGCGCAGCGACCTCCTTGAGCTGCTCAGGGGTCGCGAACCGGCCCTTGGCCATGGCGCTGATCCCGGCGCCGACCAAGGCCGGCGCGTTGGGCATCACCCGCACCACCGGCGTGCCGGCCGGCAGCTTGGATTCCAGGTAGGCCGTGGTGACCCCGGCCACGACGGAGATCAACACCTGGTCGGGGACGTCGTCACCGGACTCGGCCGCCAGCTGGGTCATCTCGGCGACCACCGAAGAGACATCGGCGGGTTTGACCGCGATGATGACAAACGTCGCGTTTTCCACCGCGTCACGCACCGACGTCGCCAGCACCGAATACGTCTCGGCGAGATATCGCGCGCGGTCGGGCATCCGCTCGGCGACCACCAGGTCCTTGACTTGGCGCCCGGCCCGCAGCAAGCCCGATAGCAGGGCTTCGCCGATGCTGCCCCCGCCGACGATTGCGATTCTCGCCATGCCGCACAGCATGGCAGACCGCGACAGGTTTCGGGGACAGCAGGCGGGGAGCGGGCGAGCGCAAGCGCGGCGAAGCCGAGTGCAGCGGGTCGCCCGGCGACAAATGGGTCGTGCCGGCAACTAGTGTGCCGCGGGCACCATCGCCAACTGGCGGGCCTGCACCACGATGCGGCCCTCGCAGTCGACCACTGTGTGGTCCTCGTCGAACCAGTCCTGCCCGATTTGCATGCAGCTGCATACCACCCGCAACCAGCCGTCCGCCGGCCGTGCGCGCAGGTAGGCGGTGAGCTGCACGGTCGGCGCCCAGCCGGTGCGGTTCACCGTGAAAGTCACCGGCGCCGACACATCTCCGCACATCAGCGCGAACAGCACGTCGGGCGCCAGGCCGCGCGGCCGTACCCACATCTGGATCACCGGCGGCCGGCCGTCGGTGGGGCCCAGCGTCGAGATCAGCGGCCGCACATCGCATCCATCGGCCAGATGCACCAGTCCGGCCAGCGGGTGGCCGGGACCGATCGGCGCGACGTCGTCGGGTGGCTCGGGGTCCATCAGGCCCACCACTGGATTGGCCGACAGCAGCGGCGGTGCGTGATGCTCCGGCTCGCCGAGCGTGACCACAGCGTGCACGGCGGCGCGATCACCCTGGATGAGCTCCACGTCGACGACGCCGATCCGCCGCCCGCGCTTGCGGATCGACGTCATCAACCGCATCGGACCAGGATCGGGCGCCCACAAGAAGCTGCCCGAGACCGCGACCGGTTGCCAGTTCGATTGCCCGGCTCCTCCTCGGGCCGCAGGACGGCCCGCATCGTCGCCGGGTGAAGGCCCGCCATGAGCCGTGCGGGCGGCGTTGGCGCACAAGGCCAGCATCGCCCCGCCATGCACCTTGGGCCCGATGGTCCAGTGCTTGTTCAACTCGCCGGCAAAGACACCTGGTCCGACCTCACGCAACGCCATCGCGCTGCTGAATAACGCGGTCATGAACTTGTGCGGTTTCCTTCTGGTTTCTTCGGGCCTGTCAGCGCAGCAGGTGCGTGCGGGCGAATTTCAACGACTCGGCCAGCATGGCCTCGCGCTCATGGACTGAACCCGCTCCGGACGTGGACACCTCCAGCACGACATGGCCGGCGAAATCACCGCCGGCCAGCATCTCGCACACCTCGACCACCGGCTGGTTACCCCGGCCCGGCGCCAGGTGCTCGTCGGCCGGCAGCCCGGTGCCGTCGCACAAGTGCAAGTGCACCAGGCCCGAACCCATCCGCTGCGCCATGTCCACCGCATCGGTGCCCGCCGTCGCGGTGTGCGACAAGTCCAGCGTGTAGTGCGCGTGGTTGCCGTCCAGCGGGTCGTAGGACGGCGCGAACGCCGAGATCCCAGGCCCGGGCCCGCCGCCGCGCCTGCGCATCCGTTCTTTTAACTGCTCAGCCCTAAAGAACCGGTCGGCCCTAAACGGGAACATGTTCTCCACGGCCACCAGCACGTCGCTGGATGCCTCCAGGCTGGCGACCTGCTCGCTGAACCCCTCGACGTAGCGCCGCTGCCAGCGGAACGGCGGATGCACGACGACGGTTTGGGCGCCTAGCTTCTCGGCGGCCCGCACGCTGCGATCCAGCTTGGGAACCGGGTTGGCGCCCCACACCCGCTGCGAGATCAGCAGACACGGCGCGTGCACCGACAGCACCGGCATCCGGTAACGCCGCGAGAGCTTGGCCACTGCGTCGATGTCCTGGCTGACCGACTCGCCCCACACCATCAGCTCGACGCCGTCGTAGCCGAGATTGGCCGCGTACTCGAAAGCTGCCTCGGTCTTCATCGGATAGACCGAGGCCGTCGACAGACCGACCTTGATGGCTGGGCGCACGCGGGGCGCCTAGCCGGATTGCAACAACGCTAACGGCCCCAGCGTGACCAGCGCCCCCACTGCCACCGCGATCAACGTGCTGCCGATGTCCTCGGTTTTGCGGACCACCCGCACGCCAACCACCAGGCCCAGAATGACGAGGACCGAAAGCACCAGCGCCACGATGTTGTTCCACCGCCACAGCTGGTCGAACGCGATGAACAGCCCGGCGCCGAATCCAACAGCCAGAATCGACTGCAGGACAACCATTCCGCCGGCCCGCATGGTTTCGCTCCGGGACCACGCGACCTCATTGTGGAGGTCGGCGGCGAGGTCGACGGGGTAGTCCTCCTCGTCGGCGATGTCGGCGACATCCCGGTAGGCCGCGTCAGGACGCGATTCGATGTGGTCACCGGCGCCCTTGCCGCCCGACCGACCGGCGGCCGAACGCAGGTATGAGCGCACATAGGCCGAGTCTTCGCTGGCGAGTTCGGCGTCCCGCACGTCGGTGTCCATCACGTCCACCGATATCCCCGCGTAGTCCTCCAGCGGGTCTGGGTTCATCCCCTCGGCGCCGGAGCGGTCCGCCGGCTGGTCTTCATCGCCGCCGGAACGGCCGGTGTCGACCCGGACGTTGTTGCGCGACGGCAACGGATACGGGCTGCGCTCGAGGCGCGATTCACGCGACTCGGGCCGTGATTCACGGGGACGAGGCGACGGGGATTCCGGCCAACGCGGCTCGGGTTCGGACCAGTAGCCAGACTTCTCGGCGGGCTCGTCGGGAACCAACTCGTCGAGCCGAGCAGACCCGTTGGCGCGGTGGGCACGCGATCCCGGACCCGGTTGGCTGCTCGCTTCGGGTTCGATGTCCTCGTCGATGACCGGGATTTCGCCGGTCAGCTCGGCGACGGTCACCGCGTCGGAGTTGCCGCGGCGACGCCGACGGCGATTGGAAACCGGGGCGCCGATCGTGCCGTTCTTGGCCAACAACTCAGCAACCGAGATGGGTCGAGTATTCGCGTTGTCGTGTTGTCCGGTCATCGTGTGTTGCCTCTCGATCGGTCAACTGCATTCCGATCAACTCGCTGGCTTTTAGCATCCCGCACAGAAGTCTCGACGAGGGCGGTTCCGTCAGCTTCGCTATCGAGTTTGCGCAAAATGAGACCTTCTCGTAGCGCCCACGGACAAATGTCCACTGTTTCTATCGACAGCGCTCGCATACTCGCCTCTGCGACCAGAGCTCCAGCCACGATTTGCGGCGCTCGCTCGGCGCTCACTCCTTCCAGTTCCGCACGGTCAGCGGTCGTCATCCTAGAGATGAAAGATATGAGTTGTCTGAGGCCATTCGCCGTGAGTGTGCGCTTGACTCGCGGCCCGGCGGCCGACGGCGCCGCCCCGGTTAGTCGCGCCAGCGAACGGAAGGTCTTCGACGTTGCTACCGCAAGGTCGGGGCTGCCGGCCTCAAGCATTTTGGCGCTGGCATCGCCGAGTTCGGAGTCCAGCCAGTCGCGCAGCATTGCAACCCGGCGCCGGCCGGGTGGATCGTCGTTCAGCCATTCGCGGGTGAGCCGGCCGGCGCCCAGCGGCAGCGACAAAGCGACTTCGGGTTCCTCGTCGACGCCGTTGGACAACTCCAGCGAGCCGCCGCCGATGTCGAGGTTGATGATC
>NZ_JBAPPI010000812.1:0-6417 GCF_049280035.1 Mycobacterium sp.
GGCCACCGCGCTTGAGGTTCCAAATCTCGGAATCGGTCATGTTCTCGACGAGCGCCTTGGTGCGCGGGTCGCGTCCGAAGAAATGGTCTCGCACGTAGGCCCCGTCGTTGGCCTTGTAGGTCTGGTAGTCGCCGTCGGGGGTGGTGTTCATCAGGTTCACCAACGCGCCGTCGCGGTCGGCGTGCAGCAGGGCGTCCCACTCGCGACCCCAGACCACCTTGATGACGTTCCAGCCGGCGCCGCGGAAGAACGACTCCAGCTCCTGAATGATCTTGCCGTTGCCGCGCACTGGGCCGTCGAGGCGCTGCAGGTTGCAGTTGATGACGAAGGTCAAGTTGTCCAACGCCTCCAGCGCGGCGACGTGGGCCAGACCGCGGCTCTCCGGCTCGTCCATCTCGCCGTCGCCGAGGAACGCCCACACGTGCTGGTCGGAGGTGTCCTTGATGCCACGGTCATGCAGATAGTGGTTGAACCGGGCCTGGTAGATGGCGTTCATCGGGCCGAGGCCCATCGACACCGTCGGGAACTCCCAGAAGTCGGGCATCAGCCGCGGGTGCGGGTAGGACGGCAGGCCACCGCCCGGATGGCTGTGCTCCTGACGGAAACCGTCGAGCTGGTCGGCAGTGAGCCGGCCTTCCAGGAAAGCGCGAGCGTAGATGCCGGGAGATGCGTGGCCCTGAATGAATACGTGGTCTCCGCCACCCGGATGCGATTTCCCGCGGAAGAAGTGGTTGAAGCCGACTTCGTAGAGCGCCGCAGACGAGGCGTAGGTCGAAATGTGGCCGCCCACACCGACTCCCGGACGCTGGGCACGGTGCACCATGATGGCGGCGTTCCATCTGATCCACGCCCGGTAACGGCGCTCGACGTCCTCGTCGCCGGGGAACCACGGCTCCAGTTCGGTCGGGATGGTGTTGACGTAGTCGGTGGATGTCAGTGCCGGGATCGCGACCCGCTGTTCACCGGCGCGTTCCAGCAGGCGCAACATCAGGTAGCGCGCCCGCGACGGTCCCGAGCGCTCCAGCAGCTCGTCGAAGGACTCCAGCCATTCGGCGGTCTCCTCCGGGTCGATGTCCGGCAGGTAGGACGCCACACCTTCGCGGATTACCCGCACCCGATCGGGTTCGCCTGCGCCGGTTGGGTTTTTCGCCAGATCGTGGCGTACGAACTCAGTAGTCAACGCACTACTCCTTATGTGACGGTTCATCTGCTTTTGGCTGATGTCGCCGTCGGTCGGTGCTGGGTCTGTCCTGCGGCCCTGTTGGGCCATTCCCTATCGTGCCGCACCGTGGATCGCGCTGCGTAGTCCCCGTCGAAGCTGGCTCAAGCCATGACCCGGTAACGTCACAACTTGTGCTGATCGGATGGCTTCGCGGCATGAAGCCCATGTCTGGGCGACGGGCTTCTGGCGTGCCGGCCTCGCGGCAACTGCAGGTCGGGGTGCGGGCGACCGGCTGTGTCGCGACGATCTTGATGGCGATCGTCGGGTGTACCAGCGTCACCGATGGCGCGCCAACTGCCGACACCGCCATGGCCCCGGCGTACCGGGAGTCGGTGTCGGCGTCCGTCTCGGCGTCGGCAGCGACCTCGAGCTTGCGGGAGTCGCAGCATCAGCAGTCGCTCACGACGCAGGCCGTGGTACGCGCGTGTGAGTCGTTTGCCGCCAGTAGCAAAGACGCCGTCGACAAGGTGAATGACTTTGTCGCGGCGTACAACCAGGGCCGCGACACCACTTCCAGCGAAGGCCCTGCCATCGATACCCTCAACCACAGTGCCGATCTGGTGGAACACAGCACCGGCAGCCCAGTGTCCCAAGACCTCCACCAGGCGCTCAACGCTTATGCCGATGCGGCGCGCGACCTGGCGAAAGCCATCCGCTCGCACGGGGAAACTGCAGCGTTCAATCAGCGCGTCAATCAGTTCAACGACACCAAAACCGAAGCCGTCAAGCAGTGCCGAGCGGCCATATGAGTTGCCGGGTGTGCAAGGCTAAGTGCTATGCGACGATAAATGCCATCGCGCTGCGCGTTGACGCTATGACAAGCATGGAACTGACAAGGAGGTCGCACGGTGGTGGCGGCGGATGACGCCCCGAGCTATGCCCGCAAACTGGGCATCCAAACAGGGCAGGTTGTCCAGGAGTGGGGTTGGGACGAGGACACCGACGACGATATCCGCTCCGATGTGGAGGATGTGTGCGGTGGCGAGTTGCTCGACGAAGACACCGATGAAGTTATCGACGTGGTATTGCTGTGGTGGCGCGACGGCGACGGCGACCTAGTCGACACCTTGATGGACGCGATCACGCCGCTGGCCGACGACGGAGTGATCTGGGTGCTTACGCCCAAGACCGGCCGGCCAGGTCACGTGCTACCTGCTGAGATCGCAGAGTCGGCCCCCACCGCGGGACTGATGCCAACATCGTCGGTCAACCTGGGGGACTGGAGCGCGAGCCGGTTGGTGCAGCCGAAATCGCGTGCCGGGCGCCGTTGATGCTGACGGTCGGTTCTACCGCACCGAACTTCACGCTGCGCGACCAGAATCGACAGCCGGTCACCCTCAGCGATTACCACGGCGCCAAAAACGTGCTGCTGGTGTTCTTCCCGCTGGCCTTCACCGGAATCTGCGAGGGCGAGCTTGGTCAGTTGCGGGATCACCTGCCCGCCTTCGAGAACGACGACAGTGTGGCGCTGGCCATTTCGGTGGGGCCGCCGCCCACCCACAAGGTGTGGGCCGCCGAGAGCGGTTTCCTGTTTCCCGTGCTCTCGGACTTCTGGCCGCATGGCGCGGTCAGCCAGGCCTATGGGGTGTTCAACGATGACGCCGGCTACTCCAACCGCGGCACCTTCGCCGTCGACCGGTCCGGGACGATTCGGTTCGCCGAGATGAAGCAGCCTGGCGAAGTCCGCGACCAGCGACTTTGGACCGACGCGCTGGCGGCACTGAAGGGCTGAACGGTTGGTCGGCGTTTTTGGCGCCGAGTGGTCGGGGCGGTATCTTTGCGCGGCACGGGCGCGTAGCTCAGTGGTAGAGCTCTGGTTTTACACACCAGCGGTCGGCGGTTCGATACCGTCCGCGCCCACCATCTCAGGGCACCAGGACGACCTTGCCGATGTTCTCTCGCGCAGCAAGGATCCGATGTGCTTCCGGCGCGTCGGCGAACGCAACGGCGGCATGTACCACGGGAGCTGCCGTGCCGTCGGACAATGCCGCCGACAGTGGCCCAATCCATGGTTCGAGCGTGCCGCGGTCGTCCCACAGTCGCAGCATGTTGAGGCCGATGACGGTCTTGGAGTCGTTGAGCTGGTTGATCAGGTTGAACCCGCGCACCATCGCCAGCGCCTGTGGCGCTGCCCGCCGCAGCGACCGCTTTTCGCCCTGCTGCAGCGACGAGAGACCGTAGGCCACCAGTCGTCCGCCCGGCCGCAAGAGGGCGAACGACCGCCGCAACGAGGTGCCGCCCAACGCATCCAGCACGATGTCGTACGGTTCTAGGCCTTTCCACCACCCGTCGCGGCGGTAGTCGATGGCGCGGTCGACGCCCAGTGCAGCCAGCTGGCTGTGCTTGCCCGGTGATGCGGTGCCGTGCACGATCGCGCCTGCGGCCTTGGCCAGCTGCACCGCCGCGATCCCGACGCCACCGGCCGCGGCATGCACCAGCACTCGTTCGTTGGCGCGCAGCGAGCCGTAACCGTGCAGCGCTGCCCAGGCCGTCGCATAGTTGACCGGGACCGCGGCGCCCTGCTCGAAGCTCATCGACTCCGGAAGCACCACGGTGTCGTCCGCGGAGGCGTTGACGATTTCGGCGTAACCGCCGAAACGTGTTCCGGCCAATACCCGCTCGCCCACCCGCGCCGGGTCGACGCCGTCGCCGACGGCCTCGATCGTCCCGGCCACCTCGTAGCCGACGACACTGGGCACCTTGGGTGCATCGGGGTACAGCCCGACGCGAGCGAGATGGTCGGCGAAGTTCACGCCCGCCGCGCGCACCGAAATGCGCACCTGGCCGGCCGTGGGCGGCGGCGGGTCGGGGCGCTCCTGCACCTTGAGCACCGACGGGGGACCGTGCTTGGTGATGACGACTGCGCGCATGACCCCTGTTTACAGGTGACTTGCGACGAAGGCCGCGGCCTGAGCGGGCATTCCGGAATTCGGATAGGACAGGTGCGCCGCGGAGAACATCTCGTCATGCGTCGGCAACGACAGGCCCCCGCCCGGGGTGCAGATCGCATCGCCGGGTGCGCACAAGTCAATGGCTTTGGCCCCGTACCAGGGGCTGACCGTGCTTACCGGTCCTCCCAGATATCTGTCCGATGGATTCCCGAAGAGGGCGAGCGCGGCAACGTGATCGGCTTGGTCCGCGGCTAGCGTCTCGGGGACAAAGCCCGCGATCGGGAATTGCGCGATGGTGATCTGATCGATCACCATCGCGCCTTGGGAATATCCCCCGAGCACCATCTTGGTGTTGGGGCAATTGGCGATCATGGACGTGACGTGAGCGCTCGCATCGCTAGTGCCCGCGTTGGTAGATGGCACGAAATCCTCCGAGGCGGGGTAGTTGACCGGATAAACCCCGAGGGATCTACCCCCAACCTGCGAGCGCAATGAATCGATAAATTGCTGTCCGACCACGCCGACACCGGGCGCCTCGGTGGTGGCGCGGGCGAACGTCACCTCAACGTCGGGGCATGGCGCAGCGGACGCGGGGCCGATGTTGATCGGTGCGCTCAGCAGCGCCACCCAGGTGGCCACCACCGCGGCAGCCAGGACATGCGTGGTTCGGCGAAGGCTCACGTCGTAATGCTGACACATCGTGACCCGACTGTGGTCTGTTCGCGAATCCGCTTCCCGGACGCTACTGGTCAGTCAGCCTGGCGGCGCGAACAACTCGAGCGCGATGCCGTCCGGGTCGCGAAAGCTCAATCCCGAGCCGTATGGCGCGTCCACGATTCCGCCGTGGTGAACGCCGAGCTCATTGAGCCGGGCCATCCAGGTCTCCAACTCGGCGCGGTTGGCGCAGCTGAAGCCGACGTGGTCCAAGCCCACCCGGAACTCGCTGAATCGCTCGTCGGGGGCCGAAAGCTCGTGCTGGTGGATTCCGAATATCGTGCCGCCGTCGAGCAGCCACACCAGGTGCCGGAATCCGGCGTCGGTGTGTTCGTCGAGCACCGGGTCGGCGCCGAACAGGGTCCGGTACCACGGGCCGCTGATTGCCATGTCGCGGATGGTGATCGCGACGTGGTTGAGTCCCGGAAAAGTCATACAGCTGCTCCCTTCTGAGCGGCAGCGGCAAGTGTGATCTAGATCGCAGAAGCGGGGTCGATGAGGCGAGCACCACATTTACTTCGCTGGACTAATTAGTCATGCTTGATACATGACTTCACAGCTCACGCCCGAACGCACAACCTCCCTTCCGGCGCACGCAGAAGAAGCCCGCGAGCGGCCTCTCCTTCTGCAGCCGTGGTTCTTGATGGCGCTGCTGAGCATGGTCGCCATCGTGTTGGTCGTCCTCTTCAGCTAGCCGGTTACACAATTCGCCAGCCGCGCCGGGCACGAAAGCGCATGTCCCACAGGTAGAGCCGGTAGCCCAGAATCCACGCCCGGTGGGGAATCAGGCGATCGGCCAGCCGTAGCGCGGCCACCAGCCACTCAAACCGGCGTTGCTGGGATTCTGCCCAGTCCAGGCACATCATCGTGCGGAACTCCGGGGCCAGGAACCCGGTGGTCGCGAACAGGTTGAACGATCCGGCAAGTGCATGCAGCGGCCGCGGCAGGAACGCCATCGTCGCCACCCCGCGCAGATGCTCGCGCACTGGGGGATCGATGCGCAGCTCTTCCAGCGAGCGCTTCCAGTAGTCGTCGAACGCGACCCGGTCCGGTGGCCACATGCCTTCCCGCACTTGGAGGGTGGTGCCTAGCCGCTTGGCGTCGGTGTAAACGGCATCCGCGGTGGCCTCGTCCAGCGGACCGTACAAGAACTCGTGCTGGTCGACGAAATAGCGGTACAAGCAGGCGGCCACCCACAGCTGCAGCGCAGGATCGAATGCGTTGTAGGACACCGGGCTCGACGACGTCGACCTCACCTGCCGGTGTGCGGTGTCGACCGCAGCGCGGATGAGTTCACGGTCCGATTCGGTCCCAATGGTCGCGACGGCCAAATAGGTGCCGGTGGTACGCGCCCGTTTGAACGGATGCTTGTAGACGTTGCCGCTGTCGACCGGGCTTTCCAACACGCCATAGCCGACACCCGGTAACGACAGCTGCATGATCACATTCGCGGCGGGCAACATCACCGCAGCGGGGTTCAGCAGGTCGGCGACCCGGCTGGCGTACCGCTTCATCGCGGCTCATTCCCACCAGAAAGCCCACCAGAAGGCTGCATCAACCGAGTAGACCACGTGTGAGACGCTGCCGGAG
>NZ_JBAPPI010000813.1:0-1687 GCF_049280035.1 Mycobacterium sp.
GGCGGCACCGGCGGCACCGGGCAAACCGGGTTCACCAACGGCACCAACGGCAGCGCCGGCAGCGGCGGCAGCACCGGCACCCACGGCACCAAAGGCAGCAACGGCTAAGGCCGGCCGCGGCGCCAATATCGCGCCTGGGCCCGGCAAAAGGCTGTTACGTTAAACCGCACCGCTGATCCGCGCGGTCGGGGCGCAGGGAAGGGTGTGCGGTGGGAACAGTGCTGCTGGTGCTCGCCGCCGCGCTGTTCGGCGCAGCCATCGTCGTTCTTGTCCTCGCGCTGCGGCGTCCCAAAACGCCGAAACAGCCCGCCGCGCGCCAGGATCCGCTCAGTTTCACCGGGACCCAGGAATTCGGCCCGCGGCAGCTCGGCCCCGGCGCGATCGTGAGCCACGGCGGCATCGATTACGTGGTCCGCGGCTCGGTCACCTATCGCGAGGGTCCGTTCGTGTGGTGGGAGCACCTATTGGAAGGCGGCGACGAACCGATCTGGTTCAGCGTCGAGGACGACGACGGTCGGCTCAAGCTGGCAATGTGGGTGAGCCGCAAGGATCTTCAGCTGCAGCCCGGCGGTGAGCACGTGGTCGACGATGTGACCTACCACGAGTCGGAGCGTGGTCACGCCGGATACACCACCGAGGGCACGACGGGTCTACCAGCCGGCGGCGACATGGACTTCGTCGACTACGCCAACGCCGACGAGACCGCGTTGCTCTCCTTCGAACGCTGGGCGCCGGATATGCCGTGGGAAATCTCGACGGGCAAGTCCGTCCTGACCGGTGAGCTCACCGTCTACCCTGCGCCGCCGGCCACCACGTAGGACCACGCCGGTGCCCCTCTATCAACTGTCCGTCTCACCGGCGGACGTAAGTGGCGCGGGACTTGGATTGGCACTCAACGCGCCCGCCCCTCCCCCACTGGCCAGCTACCGACTGCGCCACCCCGGCGGCGGCGCGCTGGTGCTCGGAGTCCTCGGCGCGTCGCACGTGATCACCGTCGAGGACGCCAAAGTCGGTTTCTCCGAACAGGTTTCGTGCGATCTCGGCGGCGAGCTGCCTGAGCGGACCGACGCGCCCGGCTATCACCTCGAATCTCGCACCGACATCCACGACGAGCCGACTTTCCGTCGACTCGCGCACCGCCTCCGTGACCGTTGCGTACGTGAAACCGGTTGGCTGGGCGGCTCTTTCCCCGGTGACGACGCCGCGCTGACCGCGCTTGCCGCCGAACCCGACGGCGCCGGCTGGCGCTGGCAGACCTGGCATCTGTATCCGGCCGCGTCCGGGGGCACCAGCGTCTACACCACCAGCCGGTGGCGCCCATGACCCGCAACCGTCTGTTCGTGATAGCCCTCGTGCTGGCCATCGGCTCCTTCGGCAGCCTAATCGGCGGAGTCACATTGCTGCACAAGGATATCCGCGCCTATGTGGCCGATCACTATCGCGAATACTCCCAGGACGCGAGTGGAAAACGGTACCTCTGCGAGGGATCGCCGGCGAAGGTCGCGGACACGCTCGCCGGCTATCAGAGCCCGGCGGCCCGGGCCTCCAGCGCCGGAACGCAATTCCTGCGCTACAACGACGCGATCATCTCGGTCGGCCCGGACGGCCCGCACCCCTGCAGCATCCGAGTCGAGGACTTGAGCGCCGGATACAGCCACGGCGCGTTCATCTTTCTCGGTCCCGGCTT
>NZ_JBAPPI010000814.1:0-5913 GCF_049280035.1 Mycobacterium sp.
GCGCCGCCCAGATGGACGGCGCGATCCTGGTGGTCGCCGCCACGGACGGCCCGATGCCGCAGACGCGTGAGCACGTGCTGCTCGCCCGTCAGGTGGGCGTGCCCTACATCCTGGTCGCGCTGAACAAGGCGGATGCCGTCGACGACGAGGAGCTGCTCGAGCTCGTCGAGCTGGAGGTCCGCGAGCTGCTGGCCGCTCAGGAGTTCGACGAGGACGCCCCGGTGATCAAGGTATCGGCGCTCAAGGCGCTCGAAGGCGACCCGAAGTGGGTCGAGGGCATCGTGGAGCTGATGGACGCGGTCGACGAGTCGATTCCGGACCCGGTCCGCGACACCGACAAGCCGTTCCTGATGCCCGTCGAGGATGTCTTCACGATCACCGGCCGCGGCACCGTGGTCACCGGCCGTGTCGAGCGCGGCGTGATCAACGTCAACGAGGAAGTCGAGATCGTCGGGATCAAGCCGACCAGCGCCAAGACGACCGTCACCGGTGTGGAGATGTTCCGCAAGCTGCTCGACCAGGGCCAGGCCGGCGACAACGTCGGTCTGCTGCTGCGTGGTATCAAGCGCGAGGACGTCGAGCGCGGCCAGGTTGTGGTCAAGCCCGGCACCACCACGCCGCACACCGACTTCGAAGGCAGCGTCTACATCCTGTCCAAGGACGAGGGTGGTCGGCACACGCCGTTCTTCAACAACTACCGTCCGCAGTTCTACTTCCGCACCACCGACGTGACCGGTGTGGTGACGCTGCCGGAGGGCACCGAGATGGTGATGCCCGGTGACAACACCGACATCACGGTGAAGCTGATCCAGCCCGTCGCCATGGACGAGGGTCTGCGCTTCGCGATCCGCGAGGGTGGCCGTACCGTCGGCGCCGGCCGGGTCACCAAGATCGTCAAGTAATTCATCCAGCAGTGTTCGCCGGGCCCTGCCCGGCCACCAAAGCGGCGCTCACCGAAAGGTGGGCGCCGTTTTGCGTGCAGCGATAGGCTCACCTGCGTCATCGTTCGGCAGACGACGGGAGCACCGCATGCTGGCGCGCTATATCAAAGCCCAGATCATCGTCCTGGTGTGTGGAGGTTTGGTCGGCCCGATCTTTCTCATCACGTACTTCGTGCTGCCCAACATGCTCGGTTCTTTCGGCAGCGATGTGGGCTCGATGGCGCAGCAGTCCACTCAGTGGATGCTCTGGGTCGGACTGCTGATTACGGTCGCCGACGTGCTGGTCGCATTGTGGCTGGCCAACCGCGGCGCCCAGTCTTCGGCCAAAAGCGCTGCTCTTCATCAGACCGGGGTGCTGACGACGGCGCAAATCACGGGTCTGGGTGAAACCGGAATGCGCATCAACGAGCGGCCGGTGGTCAACTTGGACCTGCACATCACCGGACCCGGGTTCGAGTTCGACAGCCGGAAACGGGTTACCGTCGACATCACCAAGCAGGCCATCGTCACGGCGCGCAAGCTCGTCGTGTTGGTGGATCCGAACACGCGTGACTACGAAATCGAGTGGCAAGCAAGCGCATTGATCGCCGGTGTGGTCCCGGCGCAATTCCAGATCGCCGAGGACAATCAGACTTACGATCTGAGCGGGCAGGCCGGCCCGCTGGTGGAAATCATGCAGATTTACAAAGCCAACAACCTGCCGTTCGGTGGGTCGGTCGACATCCGCTCCTATCCGGCGGTGCGCCAACAGGTCTTGGCGGTGGTCCGGCGAGCCGCTGCTCAGCCGCAGCCTGCGACGGCCGGGGTGGGTGCCGCAGCACCGGCGGCGGCGCAGGCGCAGGCGTCCGTTGCGCGGCGACTGCAGGATCTAGAGGCGTTGCACAAATCCGGCGCGGTGAGCGACGAGGAATACGCCAGCAAGCGCACGCAGATCATCGCCGACATCTGACCCCAGGCGATTAGAACACGTTTCAGTTTCGCTGCTAGCCTGATCGACAGTCGGCGAAAGGGCTGTCGTGTCTGGTGCGTCCGGTCCGTCTAGGACCCTGCAAGGGCGGGTTGCATTCATCACCGGTGCCGCGCGCGGCCAGGGGCGGGCGCATGCAATCCGGCTGGCGCGCGAGGGTGCCGACATCATCGCCTCTGACATCTGCGCGCCGGTGTCCGACAGCATCAGCTACCCGGCTGCCACGCCGGAAGATCTCGCCGAGACCGTCGGCGCGGTGGAAGCCGAAGGGCGCAAGGTGCTGGCCCGGGCGGTCGACATTCGCGACGATGCCGCATTACGGCAGCTGGTGAGCGACGGCGTCGAGCAGTTCGGCCGGCTTGACATTCTGGTCGCCAACGCGGGCGTGCTCAGCTGGGGACGGATCTGGGAGCTCACCGACGAGCAGTGGGACACCGTCATCGGGGTCAACCTGTCAGGCACCTGGCGCACCCTACGAGCGGTAATTCCGGCGATGATCGAGGCCGGTAACGGCGGCTCTATCATCGTGGTCAGCTCGGTGGCCGGACTGAAGGCCACCCCGGGCAACGGCCACTACTCGGCGTCCAAGCACGGCCTGGTCGCGCTGACCAATGCGCTGGCAATTGAGTTAAGCGAGTTCGGTATCCGGGTCAACTCCATCCACCCCTACTCGGTCGATACGCCGATGATCGAGCCGGAGTTGATGATGCAGGTGTTCGCCGAGCATCCGCATTACGTGCACAGCTTCGGGCCAATGCTGCTACAGCCCAACGGCTTTATGGCAGCTGCCGAGGTTTCTGGTGTGGTGGCATGGCTGGCCGGTGATGGCGCCGGAACTCTGACGGGAGCCCAGATCCCGGTCGACAAGGGCGTGTTGAAGTACTAGGACTCTTTGCGGCTCGGCGCGCGCCCGAGTAGCCATAACCGGCCGTTCCGAGATTAAACGTAAGCCGACATTCATCATGACTTCACATGCCGCTTTACTCTATCTTCAAGGTTGAGAACGTATCTTGGGCGACATGCGGACCGCCTATCATGCGGAGCTCGCCAGGTTGACCGGGCAGCTCGGGGAGATGTGCGGCCTGGCCGGGGTTGCCATGGAACACGCTACCCAGGCCCTACTGCAGGCGGATCTGGTGCTGGCCGAACAGGTCCTTACCGCCCACGACAAAATCGCGGCGATGAGCACCGCTGTCGAGGAGAACGCGTTCGGACTGCTGGCTCCCCTGCACACCCCGGTTGCCGGTGACCTGCGGGCTATCGTCAGCGCCCTCCAGATGGTTGTCGACATCGACCGGATGGCCGCGCTGGCCCTACACGTCGCGGAGATCACCCGCTGGCGTCATCCTCAGCACGCTTTACCTGACGAAGTCAAAGGGTATTTCGCCGAAATGGGCGAAATCGCCGTCAAATTAGGCAACAACGCGCAAGAGGTGCTGTTGACCCGCGACCCGAGGAAGGCCGCCCGCATCCGCAGAGACGACGACGCGATGGATGACCTGCACCGCCACCTGTTCACCGTGTTGATGGATCGCGAATGGAAGCACGGTGTAAGCACCGCCGTCGACGTCACGTTGCTTGGCCGGTATTACGAGCGCTTCGCCGACCATGCCGTCCTACTGGCGCGCCGGGTCATTTTCCAGACGACCGGTAGGTTCTCCGACGGCTCGACGATGCCGGCGTAAGGCGGGCACCGAGTTTTCAACTCGCCATTTCGGCCAGCGTGTCGGCGAATCGGTGTACGGCCCAGTCGATTTCCGCGGCGGTAATCACCAGCGGGGGAGCGACGCGCAACGTTGATCCGTGCGTGTCTTTGACCAGGACACCGCGCTGGGCCAGTCGCAGGCTGAGCTGCTTCGCGCTGCCGAGTGCCGGATCGATGTCGACGCCGGCCCACAATCCTCGGCCGCGCACCGCAAGCACGCCATGACCGATCAACGTTCGTAGTCGCCCGTGCAGGCGCGCGCCGAGGTGTGCCGCACGGTCCTGGAATTCACCGCGAGCCAGCATCGACACCACGGTGCTGCCGATCGCCGCCGCGAATGGGTTCCCGCCGAACGTCGAACCGTGTTCACCGGGATGCAGCACGCCCAGCACGTCGCGATCGGCCACCACCGCCGACAACGGCACCACTCCGCCGCCCAACGCTTTGCCGAGCAGGTAGATATCGGGCACCACGCCCCAGTGGTCGCACGCGAAGGTGCGGCCGGTGCGGGCCAGACCGGACTGGATCTCATCGGCAATCATCAAAACGTTATAGGCACAGCAGATTTGCCGCACTTCGGGCAAATAATCGTCCGGCGGCACGATGACGCCGGCCTCACCTTGAATCGGCTCCAAGAGCACCGCGACGGTGTGCTCGTCAATCGCGTTGGCCAACGCGTCGGCGTCGCCGAACGGCACCGAACGGAAACCGGGTGTGAACGGTCCGAACCCGCAGCGGGCCGCCTGGTCAGAGGAAAAGCTCACAATGCTGATGGTCCGGCCGTGAAAGTTGTTGTCGGCCACAATGATGTTCGCTTGGCCGGCCGGAACGCCCTTGACATCTGTGCCCCACTTTCGGGCCACCTTGAGAGCACTTTCGACCGCTTCGGCGCCGCTGTTCATCGGCAACACCATGTCCTTAGCGCAGAGCGCCGCCAATGCCGCGCAGAACTGGCCGAGCGCCTCGGCGTGGAATGCCCGGCTGACCAGCGTGACGCGGTCGAGCTGGGCGTGTGCGGTCGCAGTGATTTCGGGGTTGCGATGCCCGAAATTCACTGCGGAATATGCGGCCAGGCAATCCAGGTAGCGGCGACCCTCGACATCGGTGATCCATGCTCCCTCGGCGGTGGCAGCGACCACCGGCAGCGGCGAATAGTTGTGTGCCGCGTGGCGCTCGTCGAGGGCAATCGCCGATGCGGTGAGTTCGCCGGGGCCGGTGGTCACGGTGTCCAGCACGGTCACGAATACACCTCCAGTGTGCAGCATTTGACAGATCCGCCGCCCTTGAGCAGCTCGGACATCTCTACGCCGATCGGCTCGAAACCGGCCCGGCCCAACTGCTCGGCGAATCCACCTGCGGCCGCCGGGTACACCACGTGGCTGCCATCCGATACAGCGTTTAGGCCGAACGCGTAGGCGTCGGCACTCTCCACCACGAGGGCGTCGGGAAACAGCGTTTCCAACTGCGCGCGTGAACATTCGGTAAAGGCCGGCGGGTAGTAGGCGATGGTGGTTTCATCGAGCACGCTGAGCGCGGTGTCGAGGTGGTAGAAGCGCGGATCGACCAACTGCAAGGTGATGACCGGCCGATCGAAGATCGCGGCGATCTCGGTGTGCGACCGTGGGTCGGTACGAAAACCGGTTCCCGCCAGAATCATTCCGCCCACCGGCAGCAGGTCGCCCTGACCCTCGTTGACGTGCTGAGTCTGCACCGGGGTGTAGCCATGTGACCGCATCCAGTCCTCGTAGGCGGTCGACTCTTGTTGGCGCTGAGGGTATTTGAACCGGGCCACCGCCGCGGCGTCGTTGATTATCAGCCCCCCGTTGGCGGCGTAGACCATGTCCGGTAGGCCGGGAACGGGTGTGACGAGGTCGACTTTGTGCCCCAGCCGAAGGTAGGTGTCGCGAAGGTGTTTCCACTGCGCGACCGCCACAGTGACGTCGACAGGGATGTCGGTGTTCATCCACGGATTGATCGCATAGTCGACGGCGAAAAACTGCGGAGGCGTCATGACGTAATGCCGAATGCGCGCCCTGCGTTCGTTCGCCCTGGCGGTCGAAGTGGCGGTAGCTCGCGCCGGGACTCCCGCCGCAGCGTCCGCGAAGATCGTCATAACTCGACGGTATGGGACGGCTCTGACGCAATCAAACACCGGTTGTTGCTTATATATGCTTGTTTTATTGCGTCAAATCGCGTATTGCGGCAGTCTATTGTGCAGGAGGATTCTCAATGACGTTGTCAAGCCGCCGCGGCGTTAGGTGTGGTGGGTTGATAGGTGGTGTGGTCGCGCAGCATGGCCC
>NZ_JBAPPI010000815.1:0-6179 GCF_049280035.1 Mycobacterium sp.
TCGTTACTCCTCACTGTGTGCGCAGCAGGGCGCACGAGTATTTTTCTTCGGCTGTTAACGCAGGCACAAGAAATGTTTCCGTACCGTTGCAAGTGTTCATTCGATCGTTTCACAGGCTCAACAGATGTCAAGAGAGCTCGTTGGTCCGTGGGCTATCTCACTTTGGCGATTTGTTACCAAATCCCTTAACCGTTTGTACTACAGTCCGACCGGTCTGACCAGCCTTTTTGTGCCTGCCCCGTACTTACCGCAGGTCAGAGGCCTTATTTCCGTCTTATTTTGGCGGGTGGGGCTACGACGTCCAGCGCGTTCGGAACGGCCCGGAACGTCATCTGCTCCCGTACGCCGAGGTAGTCACCGTCAAACTGGCTGGCCACTGGCGTGCCAGCGCAGCTGACCCGCACGCAGGCCGCATTGTCATCGCGGACGACCTGGTTGCCCTCGATCTTCGGCTGCTTGGAGAACATCTGCCCGACCAGTCTCAGGCTCGGCACCACCTTCAAGTGGGTGACGCCGAACACTCCCAGCCCCGTCTCGTAGGTGGTGCCGGGATTGGTGCACATCGGCCGGGCGTTGGCGTAGGTCCACGGGCTGGAGTTGGACACGAAGACGAAGTGGACCCCGGAGATCGGCTCGCGCCCGGGCAGCTCGACGGTCAGCCTCGGTTCACGACGGGAGTAGGCCACCGTGGCGCGCACCGCCGCGGTGATATAGCGCGTCGGCGTGACCTTGACGCCCTTTTCCCGTTGCGCTTCCACTTTGGCCACCGCCTCGGCGTCGACGCCCATACCGGCGTTCAGCACCGCCCAGTGCTCGCCGCAGTCGATCAGCCCGATCCGTCGCCACTTCTTCTCCTGGCCGTACCTGTCGAGCAGCCAGATGAGCTGGTTGGTGGCGTCGATCGGGCCCGGCGGGATGCCCAGCGACCGGGCCGCCACATTCGCCGAACCACCCGGGACTATCGCCAGCGCCGGGATATGCCCGGTTGGCACTGGACCGGGGCGGCCAAGCAGGCCGTTGACCACGTTGCTGACCGTCCCGTCGCCGCCGTGCACGACAACCAGATCAACTCCGTCCTGGACGGCAGCCTGCGCGATTTCGCCGCCATGGCCGCGATGGCGGGTGTGCTCGACGGTCAGCTCCAGGCGGCTTTTGAGCGCGTTCGCCAGCAGGTCGCGCCCCGCCGTGGTGGTCGAAGTCGCTGTCGGGTTGACGATCAGCACGGCGCGCATGACGCCAAAGCCTACGGGAGCGGCGACGATGCGGGCCGCACCGCGGCCCGAGGAGGAGCGCGACAATCGGGCTCCGCGGGATGATTACGCTGACGCTGTGAGTGGTCAGCCACCGGCACCGCTGAGTGTGCGTGGCGCTGGAGTGATCGTTGCTGTGCAGGGCGCGATCGGTCTGGTTCTGGCGGCTGTTCTGCTAATCCGGGCACTTGGCGGTGCGGATCAGCGGGTGGTCAACGGCTTTGGCACCGCAGCGTGGTTCGCCCTCGTCGGTGGTGCTGTTCTGGCCGCCGGCGGCGCGATGCTGGTCGGCAGGCGGTGGGGTCGCGGGCTGGCGGTGATCGCCGAGCTATTACTGCTGCCCGTCGCGTGGTATTTGGCCGTCGGTTCTTATCGGCTGCTGGTCGGGGTAGCGCTGGGCATCAGCGCGCTGATCGTGTTGGCGTTGCTGTTCAGTCCGGCCGCTGTGCGCTGGGTCGCGGGCCGGTCATAAGCGCCGCTCGCCCCCGCACGCGGGAGGTGCCCCCACCTCATCGCTGCTTTGTATATCGTCGGCGGCGGCTAGCGGGGTTCGGCCAGCTCCGCCAACTCCGGACCGGACAGCCGGTAAGCGGTCCAGTCGTTTTGTGGCTGACCGCCGACGGTCTCATAGAGGGCAATCGCATCGGTGTTCCAGTTCAACACCGCCCAGGACAGCCGGGTGTAGCCGTTGTCGACGCATTCCCGGGCCAGGGCAGTCAGCAGCCCGCGAGCCAGCCCGAGACGGCGAAACCGTGGAAGCACGAACAGGTCCTCCAGATACACACCCTCGACGCCGTCCCATGTTGAGAAGTTGAGGAACCACAGTGCCATCGCAGCGACTTCACCGTCTACCTCGGCGACGTGTCCTCGTAGCGTTGTGGGTTCATCGAACAGTGCTGCGCTGATTTGCTCGTCGATCACTGTGCAGTGGTCGGCGGCGCGTTCGAAGCGGGCCAGTTCGTGGATCATCGCGGTGATCGCTGCGGCATCGCTGGGTATGGCTCGGCGGATGTGCGCGGTCACAGATCAACTCCCAGCGCGGTCAAGATAGTGACGAATTTCGTTGTGGTCTCGGCAACTTCGGCATCAGGATCGGACTCGGCGACGATCCCGCCGCCGGCGTGGGCGAGTGCAGTACGGCGGTCGGTCGCGAGCTGCGCGCAGCGCAGCGACACCACCCACCGCCCATCACCGCGCGCGTCACACCAGCCGACAGCGCCGGCGTAGAAGCCGCGGTCACCCTCCAGCTCGCCGATCAGTTCGGCAGCGGCGTCGGCGGGCACACCCCCGACCGCGGGGGTGGGGTGCAGCGCCAACGCCAAATCCATTGCGGTCACGGACGTATCGCGAAGTCGTCCGCTGATCGGCGTGCTGAGATGCCAGAGCGCGGTGGTGCGGCTCAGCTCAGGTGTGGGCGCGATCATCAGTTCGCTGCACAACGGACGCAGGGCGTCGGCCATGGCATCGATGACCAGTTGGTGCTCGTGGCGATCCTTGGCGGAAGCCGCCAACGCGGCCCCGGTAGCTGCGTCGCGATCGGGGTCGGCGGCACGCGGCGCGGAGCCGGCGAACGGCCGGCACGTCACCCGGTCGCCGTCGCGCGCAACCAGCAACTCAGGGCTGGCGCCCACCAAGGCCATGCCCGAATACTGGCCGCCCGCCGCGGACAGATCGACCAGGTAGCCGTAGGCGGCAGGGTCGTCCGCGACCAACCGGCCCAGGATGACCCTGGCGTCCAGCGGAGCATCGGCGGCGAGCCGTAACGCGCGAGCCAGCACCACCTTCTGCAGGGTGCTGCCCGGAGCGGTTAGCCGCTCCCGTGCGCGTCGAACCCGGGCGCGGTGCTCGTCGGGCGCGGGATCCGCCCCGACCACCCGCACGGCCGGCAACGGGTCAGTCGGCCAGTCCCGCAGTTTGGCGGTTCGCCGTACGGAACGCGGCACCATCAATGCGGCGGGATTTCGACTGTCAAAAGCTAACGCGCCCAATACTATTGGCACCGCTTCCGAACGCAACGCCGTTTGGGCGTCGGCCACGTCGGAATAGCAGGCTTGCACGCCGTCGGCGACAAGAACCCCGGTCGGTCCGCACAGCACGAAGGGTGGTTCAGTTGTCATTCGGATGCGGATAGCCCAGCGCGCTCAGCTGGCGGATCCCGTGTTCGAAGCCGCAGATTGCCATGGACGCCGCGGTCATGGCGAAGCGGCTGCCCTCAATCAGCGGCAGCTGCACCCAGCGGGTGATCACGGCGCGGGAGAAGTGGCCGTGGCCCACGAACACCACATCACGCGATGCCATCTGCTCGAGCGCCAGCGCGACGGCCCGGTCCGCGCGGGCGCTGACCTGTGCGACGGTCTCGCCGTCCGGGCTGCCGTGCGTCCAGATCGACCAATCCGGCTGTGACTGTTGGATTTGCGCCGTCGTCACGCCCTCGTAGGATCCGTAATCCCACTCGGCGAGCAGCGACGATTTCTCGTCGACGGTCAGGCCGGCGAGCTCGGCGGTCTCCACCGCGCGCCGCAGCGGGCTGCTGATCACCTTCGGGTTGTCGAGATGCAGGTCGACCAGCGCCGGGCCGGCGGCGGCGGCCTGCGCGCGCCCATTGTCGGTGAGTTCGAGGTCGGTGCACCCGGTGTGCTGGCCCGACGTGGACCACTCGGTCTCTCCGTGGCGCAGCAACACCAGCCGATGGTTCTCGATGCCCATGCTGACCGATTCTGCCTGAGACTCATGGCCATCCGCGCGCGGGCACCATGGGTTTGGTGCCAGGATGGCCATATGACGCCCGTGGCAACGAAGTAGAGGAGGGGCGGCGGCATATGACAGGCACCCGAGTGCTGGCGGTGGCTAACCAGAAGGGCGGGGTGGCCAAAACGACGACGGTGGCCTCGCTGGGCGCGGCGATGATGGACGCGGGACGGCGAGTGTTGCTCGTCGACTTGGACCCGCAGGGCTGTCTGACTTTCTCGTTGGGCCAAGACCCGGACAAATTAGCGGTGTCGGTGCATGACGTCTTGCTCGGTGATGTGGAGCCCGACGTCGCCCTGGTCGACACCGCGGAGGGCATGACGCTGCTGCCGGCAAACATTGACCTGGCCGGCGCCGAAGCGATGCTGCTGATGCGGGCCGGCCGCGAGTACGCGCTCAGACGCGCGCTGGACAAACTCGACGGCCGGTTCGACGTGGTCGTCATCGACTGCCCGCCGTCCCTGGGCGTGCTCACTCTCAACGGGCTAACGGCCGCCGATGAGGTCATCGTGCCGTTGCAATGCGAAACGCTGGCGCATCGCGGCGTCGGGCAGTTTCTGCGCACGGTCGCCGACGTCCAGCAGATCACCAACCCGGGCCTGCGATTGCTCGGCGCGCTGCCGACGCTGTACGACCCGCGCACCACCCACACCCGGGACGTACTGCTCGATGTCGCCGACCGCTACGACTTGCCGGTGCTGGCGCCGCCGATTCCGCGCACGGTGCGTTTCGCCGAAGCCAGCGCGTCTGGCTCGTCGGTGATGGCCGCGCGCAAGAACAAGGGCGCGTCCGCCTACCGGGAGTTGGCGGAGACGCTGCTCAAACACTGGAAGTCGGGCAAGGCGCTGCCGACGTTCACTATTGACGCGTGAGGTCAGCCCAGCGCGACGAGGGTGTTGCCGCGCTGCTCGAGCAACTGCGAACCCGAAACGGCGGGGATCACTGGGGCGTTGCCCGGCGGCCGGGTCACCGGCAGGTAGCCTTCGTCGTCGCCGGTGATCGGATTACAAACGGCGATGCCACCTGCGACGGGGACGAGCAACTTGCCGGCCATCATCGCCGCGGGCCCCACCGGAACCGAAGGCCCAGCGGCCCCAATGGAAAAGCGGTAGGTCAGCGTTGCCCCGTCGAAGACCATCACCTTGTCGCCGGTCCACCACGTCACCACGTTGCCGGGCCGCGATACCACGCTCGACGTCGACGGCGGCTTGGGCAGCAGCGTGCTGGCCACGGTCACCCCGGATTCGTCGACCACGTCGACCTTGGGCTGCGGCGCCGGCAGGTAGATGAGGGTCTTCGTCTCGGCCACCGTCAGCACCCGGGCACCAGAACCCACCGCGATCCCCGGCTCGGGCACATCGCGCAGCTCCGGTTCGTCTTCTTCCTTGCTGGGGCGCAGCAGGGTGAGCCGCAGATCCGCTTGGCTGCCACATGCCCCGAGCACCGAGACCGCGGCCGAGCTGGCCGCCGCCGAAACCAAGCGGCATCCGGTGTGCAATCCCTTTGAGGACGGCTTGACCCGGGCGTCGATCTCGCCGTAGGACAGCATCCGGACCATGTCGGAGCGCCACAGTTCCAGCCTGGTGTCGCCCGCCGACAACACCGTGGTGCCGTCGGACGACAGACTGACGTGCTGATCGGAATAGCTGCTTCGAGCAGGCCCGCGCTTGCCGGTGGATCCGTCGATGGTGCTGACCTGACCGCAGCCCCGGTCGTCTCGGTAGACCGCGACCGCGTAGCGGTAGACCCCGGTGACCCCGCACAGATCGCTGCCGCGCGAGTAGTTCCACCGCACCTGGCCGGTGACAGGATCACGCCCTTGGACCACCCGCCCGTCGGTGGTGACGACGGTTCCGGCGACCGCGACAGGCTGGTCAGTCGGCGCGTTGGGGGCGGTCCAGAGCTGCTTGAGCGAGGCAGGCACCTCGTGGGCCAACCTCGGGCTGGGCGGGGGCCCTGCCGCGGGCCGGCTGATCGTGGCGCGGGCATCGCTGGTCCACCAGATCAGCGCCGCGGCCACGGCAACCACCACCGCGATCGTTGCCGCGGCCAACAGATCGGCCTTGGTGCGGCGTTCCGGTTTGACCATCAGGCGTCAGGCGACACCGGTTCAGTTGGCGTTCGCGGCGACGCCCGCCGACTTGCGGGGGCGCCGACGGCGACGCCGTCCGTTGTGTGCGC
>NZ_JBAPPI010000816.1:0-2402 GCF_049280035.1 Mycobacterium sp.
GACCAATTACAGCGCCGCCAAGGCCGCGATCGTCGGTCTGACCCAGACCCTGAGCCTGGAGTTGGCGTCGATCGGCGCCACCGTGAACGCGATCAGCCCGGGTGGACGAACCCGGATGTCGGCGTCCATGCCGGGCGCGCAGGCTCCGATCGAGCCCGATGAGCGCGCCGACGACGAGTTCGACCCCAAGGACCCGTCGCTGGGTTCACCGGTGGTGGCCTGGCTGGCCAGCCCGGAGGCCGGCCACATCAGCGGACAGGTCATCCGCGCGATGGGCGAACATCTCCAGCTACTGAAAGGCTGGCATCCTGTCGCGTCTGTGTCGAACGGTCAACAGCGCTGGGATGCCGAGAAACTCGGCGTCATTATGGCCACCGACGTGTTCGGCACCCGCAACGCCGGCCTGCGGCTGGGCGGGTGAGCGCGATGCCAGATATTGCGGAAGTCGAGCGGGAATTTCGGCGCTACTTCATGACTGGCCCGGTACTCGAGGACTGGCAGGCTTGGGCCAGCCTCTTCACCGACGACGCAACCTATTTCGACCACTTCTACGGAACCTTCACGGGCCCGGCGGAGATCACCCGGTTCCTCGAGGGGACGATGGGTGCCGCACCACAGGTCTACAGCCCGCTCGTCTGGTACGTCGTCGACGGCACCCGCGTCGCATACAAGGTGCTCAATCGCGCCGACAGTCCGGAGCCGGGCGGCCAGCCCATCGACTTCCCGTCGTATCAATTCATCGAGTACGCCGGCGGCGGTAAGTGGCGTTCCGAGGAGGACGTCTGGCTGCTGCCCGAGATGAAGGGCTTCGCTGCACGCTACGCGGCCGCCGAGGCCGCACACCCACAGACGCTCGAGCAGAAGCTCCGTCGCGACGATTGGGGTTCGTGGGTGGACTGGGCGCGCCCGGAACCGGGACACAACGCAGCCCCTTCATGGCTGGACAAGGCCGGCTTCAAACCGTTCTCGGGCATTCAGGACATCGACTTTGGGGTCCGATCACACTGACGCCGTGAGGTGTTGCTGCGGCTGGGTGGCTGAAAGTCTCAGAGGAATAGGTAGAGTCCGGACAGCGCGGCCCACAGCGCCAGGCAATAACCTTCGAACGCGGCCCGCAATGGCATTGGCGCGCTGCGGAGTTCCATGAAGTCGAGCCCAATCAGCCTCACCTTGATCGCGGCGATGCCGAGCACCACCACCACGACCACCGATCCGACGTCGTGCTCGGCGCCCAGGGCGTAGGACACCAGGGTCGCCGCGATCAGCACCAGCCACGACACACCGGCGCGGCCACGCGCGAACCCGAGAGCAGAAGGTCCCGACATCAGGCCACCAGGTACAGCAGCGCGAACAGCATGATCCACAACAGGTCGACGAGATGCCAGAAGCAGGCCCCACCCTCCACCACTGCCATCCGGGTTACGCTGATTTCGCGCCGCCGGGTCTGGATGAGCAGGAACGTCAGCACCGCCATGCCGACACAGACGTGGAACAGGTGCACGCCGGTGAGGATGAAGTAGTACAGGTAGAAATGGTTGGCCCCGACGCCATGCCCGCCCGTCACCAGCGAGTGATACTCAAACACCTTGAGCGCGATGAAGACTCCGCCGCAGATCATTGCCGCCAATACGGCCGAGCGCGCGATGTGCCCCGCGCCCGACCGCATCGCGCCCAGTGCGACAACCACACACAACGAACTCGTCAGCAGTACAAGGGTGTTCGTCAGGCCGACACCGATGTGCAACGTCTTTCGCGAGACCTCGAATATCTCGGGGGCCTTGGCCCGCTCGACCATGAAAGTGGCGAAGAACGTGCCGAAGACCAGCATGTCGCCGAACAGGAAGACCCACGTGCCGTTTTCGCCGGGAACCCGCCGCGCCGTCGCCTGCGCGGTTGGTAAGCCGACCGTCACGACGCGGCGGTCGTCAGCGGTCGATTGGCCGCCTGTTCCGCGGTGATCGAGCGGAGCATCACCGCGGTCACTGCGATCATCCAGCCGCTGAATGCCACCAGCGGAATCCAGAAGGCGAAGACCCCGTTCCATGCGAGCGGGCCTTCGTTGAAGATCATCACCGCCCCGCCGGGTAGCGCGAGCAACGCGTACCACGCGTTGAGATAGCCGAACCACCGCGGGAATGTCGGCGGATCCGTTCGGTCGACAAACGACGCCGTCGTGAGCACCAGGGCCTGCACCACCAGAGTTCCGACGATCCCGACGAACATCAACCAGAAGACATCGTTGAGCGCCTGGGTGATCCCGGGATCGCGCTGTTCGGGACGAAACGCCGCCGCGGCCAACACCATCATCGGAAAGAGGAAACCGGGCACGAAGATGACCCCGGCGAAGATCTGGGTCACCGACAGCACGCCCCACTTGCCCTCGACCCGATGCACCCGCAGGC
>NZ_JBAPPI010000817.1:0-2928 GCF_049280035.1 Mycobacterium sp.
GTCCGGTTCGATTACCAGGTCCAGCTCGCCGCGCAGGGCGACTCGACCGTCGACCCGTCCAAACCCTGGCACGGCACCGAAACCGTCACCGTCGGCAGCCTCGAGATCACCGGTATCGAAACGGAACGCGAGCATGGCGGTGACATCGTCGTGTTCGACCCCATGCGCGTCACCGACGGCATCGAGCCCTCGAATGATCCGGTGCTGCGATTTCGCTCACTGGCTTACTCAGCATCGGTGAAGCTGCGCACGGGTGTGGATCGCGGTCCCGAGGCACCCGCGACCTGATGACGGCCGGGGCCGCTTCTGGCAACGCACTGCATGGCCGTCCGACTGCGGCTGAACTTGTCGCTGCGGTCGCCGAATTCCTCGAGACCGATGTCCGGGAGTCGACTACCGGTCAGGTCAACTTCCATGCCCGGGTTGCGGCCAACGTGTTACGCATCGTCGAGCGTGAATTGCTCGACGAATCGGCCGACGACGTCACCGATGCCCTGGCTGGCGTCGGCTTTGACGACGAAGCCCAACTGGCTTCCGCAATTCGGGCCGGCGTGCTGGACGATCGCAGCGACCAGGTGCGATCGGCTCTACGCGCGCTGGTGAGCCACCGTCTATCGGTCGCGCATCCGGGTTACCAGAACGAATAGAAAGACACCCAATGCCCGCTAACGGCTCCGGCCACAGTCGGCAGGCCATCACCGAGGTGGCCGACCAGCTCTTCGCAGCGATCGAGCGAAGCGACGAGACGACGCTGCGGCAACTGTTCGACGACGACGTCGCGGTATGGCGGGTGGGCGCCCGCCGCGACAACGACAAAGAGCGCGCGCTGAAGGTGCTGCGCTGGTTCATCGGGGTCACCACGCAGCGCCGCTACGAGCTCCTGGACCGCCAGCTGTCCCCCGACGGTTTCGTCCAGCAGCACATCCTGCACGCCACCGGCCACGACGGCGGATTGATCGCTCTGCGCGTCTGCATCGTGATTAAGGTGGGTGTCAGTGCCTCGAATCAAGCCCTGATCAGGCGTATCGATGAGTACTTCGACCCAGCCGAACTCGCACCGCTGATGAGCTAGCCGGCAACGGAGGTGCCGATGACCCGCGCCGGCGACGATGCAGTGGGGGCACCCCCAGCCGCGCAGCGGCGAGGGGGACACAGCGATGAGGAGGAGCGGCGCACATGACGACCGTGGAAACACTGCTGAACGATCCTGACACCGAAGGAGCATGGAACCTCGTTCCCGATCGGTCCACGATCACCTTCAAGATCAAGAACATGTGGGGCCTGATCAGCGTCAAAGGCCGGTTCACCGAATTCACCGCCGACGGCCAGGTCACCGGCAAGGGTGCCATCTTCGGCCGCTTGGACATCCAGGTGGCGTCGTTGCGGACCGGAATCGGAAAGCGCGACGATCATCTGCGGTCGGCCGATTTCTTCGATGTCGAGCGCTTTCCGGAGATCGGCGTGGTTGTTACCGCGGTGCAGCCCACCACCGGTAACGCCGCCGATTTGCAGGCCACCTTCAGCATCAAGGGGGTCACCGCGCCGGTGCCGCTGCCGGTCCAGATCACCCTGCTCGACGACGGCTCAGTGCGGTTATCGGCGAAAACGGAGATCGACCGGGCCCAGTTCAACCTGGACTGGAACCGGGTCGGCATGGTCGGCGAGACCGCGACAGTCTCGGCCGACGTGTGTTTCGTGCGGGCGCAGCGGTAAGCCCGCATCGTCGCTGGGCAGTACCATCCTCACCGTGCCTGACACCAGCCCACTGCGCATCCTCGTGTACAGCGACAACGCCGAGACCCGACAGGACGTCATGCTGGCGTTGGGCAAACGGGTGCATCCGGATCTGCCCGAGCTGAGCTACGTCGAAGTGGCCACCGGACCTGTCGTCATCCAACAGATGGACGCCGGAGGCATCGATCTGGCCATTCTGGACGGCGAGGCGACCCCGGAAGGCGGCATGGGCATCGCCAAGCAGCTGAAAGACGAAATTGACCAGGGACCGCCGATCGTGGTGCTCACCGGGCGGCGCGACGATGCCTGGCTGGCCAGCTGGTCACGCGCCGAGGCATCGGTCCCGCAGCCGATCGACCCGATTCGGCTCAGCCGAACGGTGCTGGAGTTGCTGCGCCCTCCGGTGCGTTAGCTGACTATCGGACCCCGAGCGCAAGCGGACACGGCCGCCGAGCGCACCCGGATAAGTGCTGCGACCCGATCCCCCGTCGCGCGTCGAGATGCGAAACAGGTTCCCGCTGTTAGCATTTCGTGAGCCGGCTATATCCGCGTGCCGATTGCGCGCTCCGACGGGGCGACCACCCACCCGGCTGTGGTTGAGGTCACATCTAGACTGCTGAGCGCGGGACCACACACGATCGCTAGGCTGTGGTTGCGCTCACAGTCAGCCCATTAGATGAACAGTTAGGGAGCGTCTTCGCGGCATGAATCTGTACCTACCAATCCTGGTGCTTGGGGGGATCGCCGCTGCTTTTGCCCTCGGCTCGGTCGCGCTCGCGCAGATCACCGGCCCGTCGCGCTACAACAAGGCGAAGCTCGAGGCATACGAATGCGGGATCGAACCCAGCGACCAGCCGGCCAATGCTCCGCATGCAGGCAGCGGGCAGCGGTTCCCGGTCAAGTACTACCTGACCGCGATGCTGTTCATCGTCTTCGACATTGAAATCGTGTTCCTGTATCCGTGGGCGGTCAGCTACGACCAGCTGGGGCTGTTCGCGCTGATCGAGATGGTGGTGTTCATGCTCACGGTCTTCGTGGCCTACGCCTACGTATGGCGCCGCGGCGGCCTGACTTGGGATTGAGGTAAGACGTGGGCATAGAGGAGAAAGTGCCGAGCGGCTTCTTGCTGACGACCGTCGAACAGCTGGCGGGATACTTTCGCAAGAGCTCGCTGTGGCCGGCGACGTTCGGGTT
>NZ_JBAPPI010000818.1:0-2121 GCF_049280035.1 Mycobacterium sp.
GCTAAGAACTTCTCGGTGCGAGCGGCCGCTTCGTCAGAGGGCCGGGGAAATGGGTGAATGAGCTCAAGCGGAAAACGGCCGAGGAAAAGCTCCTTGGCCAAGGATGGCTTATCCCAACCGCTTTCGCGAGACTCCTCAGCTACGGCTCTCGCTTGCTCTTCGCTGACCTGTGCCTGCTGTGCCATCGGACTTCCCTCACTCGAAGCGACTCCTGCGGAACTTCGGTGACCAGTGTTCCCCGCGGAGCGCGCGGGTACACCGGTTTGCGCAACTAGCCGAGCTAGGAATCGAGTTCCTGAGCCACAGCTTTGACCACCTCGGAGACCCTGCGAGCGGTTTTTCGGTCCGGATAGCGGCCCTTGCGCAACTCGGGCTGCACAGTACTCTCCAGCAAGGTGATCATGTCCTCGACCATGCCGTGCAGTTCATCTGGGCTGTGCTTATGTTCGGCCGGACCTTCCCTGCGGGGGCGGGTCAGGGTGGGCGGCGGGTCGATCAGTTTGAGACTCAATGCCTGCGGTCCGCGGCGTCCGGAGGCAACGCCGAATTCGACGCGCTGCCCCGCTTTGAGGCCTTCAACGCCCGCGGGTAACGCCGAAGAGCGGACGTAGACGTCCTCGCCGTCCTCCTGGGATAGGAAGCCGAATCCCTTCGCCGCGTCGTACCACTTCACCTTGCCTGTCGGCACCGGTCTCACCTGCTTGTCTGACGAATAACTAGAAGGAGCAACACAATGAAGCGTCCCGCCTGCGCAGGACGCGATGACGAAAGATCCTACTCGGAAGGCCGCCAGCCCAGCACCCTGTTTCTCGGTACTCTGGCACTATCGCTGGAGGAGACAATGCGCCTGGTCCTGAACGTCATCTGGTTGATTTTCGGCGGCCTTTGGCTGGCCCTCGGCTATCTGCTGGCGGCGGTGATCTGCTTCCTGCTCATCATCACCATCCCGTTTGGATTCGCAGCGTTGCGCATCGCATCCTATGCGCTGTGGCCGTTCGGGCGGACGATCATCGACAAGCCCGGCGCAGGTACCGGCGCACTGATCGGGAACATCATCTGGCTGCTGTTGTGCGGGATCTGGCTGGCGATCGGACACCTGGTGAGCGCGGTGGCGATGGCGCTCACGATCATCGGTATTCCGCTGGCGCTGGCCAACCTCAAACTGATCCCGGTGTCCCTGGTGCCGTTAGGCAAGGAAATCGTCCCCGTCGATCAACCACACCGCGCCGGATCGCTGGCGACATACCGCTGACGGGCGCCTCTAATCGGCCCCCGCGCGTCGGCTGTGAGCCGTTTCTCGGCCACTTATCGGTGTGAATTCAGTCACATAACGGATTGATCACAGGACGGCAACGGCTCGATGTCGTAGCGAGCGACCTGCACGGATGACGGGGCTTCCTGGCGTTTTCCGCGTCGACGGAAAGCGAAACGCCGGATTCGCCAAAAAATGACTCCGCAGCCATCACCCGCTAGCGTCGTCCGCGAGCTTGCCGAGTTTTCTTGAGCGGCGGGCCTTCTCGCCTATAGCGCCGAGCTCCATCCGATAGGCGAGGACACCCAAACCCGTGGATGGAGGCGGGGGACCCATTGGTCCGCCGAGATTGGACCGGAGCCGTCCGCGGCTCCTTGGGGTGAAGCCATCGCCGTATCTGTGAATTCGGCATGGCCGGGCGACCTCTTCCACCCGAACCCGACAGCTGACCTCGTGGGCGCATCAAGAGAGGACGTCTTCGGCGTATGAGCGGACGGCATCGTAAGCCCACCACTTCGAACATCAGCGTCGCCAAACTCGCATTCACCGGTGCTGTGATCGGTGGCGGTGGCATCGCACTTGCGGGCCACGCGTCCGCGGCCACGGACGGCGAATGGGATCGCGTCGCCGGCTGCGAGTCTGGCGGCAACTGGGGCATCAACACCGGCAACGGCTACCACGGCGGGCTGCAGTTCTCGCAGGGCACCTGGGCCGCACACGGCGGCGGCGAGTTCGCCCCAACCGCGAACCAGGCCACTCGCGAACAGCAGATCGCCGTCGCCGAGCGGGTGCTGGCCACCCAGGGCCGCGGCGCCTGGCCGGTATGCGGCCACGGACTCGGGGCCGCGACGCCGCGCAACGTCCTCGCC
>NZ_JBAPPI010000819.1:0-1708 GCF_049280035.1 Mycobacterium sp.
AGCCGATGCTGTTGCTATTCCCTTGGGCCACAATGTTTCCCATGACTGCCGCCGAAGTCGTCGTCAAGTTCAACGTCCAGGGCAAGTGTGCGCTGTCAACGCGGCGCGGGTCGGCGTCGACATCGAAGTAGCTGATGTCCGCCACCGTGCCAGGGGGACCGAAAACCTCGTAGGTCAAGTGCTTGGGGTTGAACGGCTTAGTATCGCTATTCGCGCTGTCCGAATACGCTGGCCGCTTTTCAGAGCCGAATATGCCGTGAATCCGCCACACCGTGAATCCCCCGAGGCCAACGACCATCACAATCACCAGCGGAATCCACGACCGCTGCAGAACCCTGAAAATCGAAATCCCCTTCACCGTTTGCCGTCTTCCTGGTCTGCGATATCCCACCTGCTCGAAGATATTCACCGAGCGATGGCGGCGAGGAGGCACCACCAAACCTTGACGAGTAAACCATGCCATTGACCCGGATTGTTGCCTCCCTCCGACGGCTATCCGCTGCACTGTAGAAGTGTACGAATTTAACGCATGGGACGTGCGTAAACGGACGCTACCGGGTTCCACGGCCACCCGCAATCGGCCAACCTGCGTTATTCTCGCGCGGTGCCGCAGCTTACGTTCCAGCGAGCCCGTACTGAGGACAAGAAGCGCCAACGCGCAGCAGCGCTGGTGGAAGCCGCACGCTCGCTGGCGCTGGAGTCGGGTGTCGCGTCGGTGACCTTGACCGGTGTCGCCCGCCGGGCCGGCGTGCACTATTCCGCGGTGCGCCGCTACTTCACCTCCCACAAAGAGGTGCTGCTGCACCTGGCCGCCGAAGGCTGGGTGCGGTGGTCCGACACCGTGGGCGAGAAGTTGCGCGAGCCCGGTCCCATGTCGCCATTGCGGGTCGCCGAGGCGCTAGCCGATGGTCTGGCGGCCGACCCACTCTTTTGCGACCTACTCGCGAACCTGCATCTTCACCTCGAACACGAGGTGGAAATCGACCGGGTCCTCGAGGTCAAGCAAATCAGCAGCGCTGCGGTGAACTCGCTCGCCGATGCGATCGAGCATGCGTTACCGGGCCTGGGACGCGCGGGCGCATTCGACGTCATTCTTGCCGCTTACTCCCTGGCGGCGCCGTTGTGGCAGGTGGCTAATCCGCCGAAAAAGCTCGCCGAGGCCTACGCGGAGGCAAAGGCAACGGATTTGCCGCCGGAGTGGAACATCGATTTCACGTCCGCGCTGACCCGGTTGATCACGGCGACCTGCGTCGGCCTGATGGGTTGAGATCTACCAGTTCCACACCGACATGTCGCCGGCCGGGTAATTCTGGCAGTTCTCGGTTTCCTTGGCCACGACGCCCTTGTTGTTGAAGAAGATCTTCATGTGGTTGGGCCAGGCCAAGTTCAGCGGATTGATCTGCGGTGCATAAAAGTTTGCGGAATAAGCCCTGCGATCCGCCGGCGACAACGAGTAAAACCAGTGCGCCTTGTCTTGGGTCGCCTGCTGAACGTTTGGGTGATTGTCGTAATCAGTCATGTACCGCTGGTAATACACCGGCTCGAAATCCCTTGCGGCGGCCAGCAACTGCTCAGCGGTGCAGGTCGTCGCGATCATCCTCCGCGGTATCGGGAAGTCCTCGGTGGAATCGTTGGATGCACAACCAGCGCACGGCCCTAACGGATCAGCCACAGCGACCCGCGGGAAGGCGGTCGCGGCGGCAGTGAG
>NZ_JBAPPI010000820.1:0-7433 GCF_049280035.1 Mycobacterium sp.
GGGTAGGCAAGTCGACCGCCATCGAAGCGCTCGGCATGTACCTGATCCAGCGTGGGCATCGGGTCGCCGTGCTGGCCGTTGACCCGTCGTCGACCCGCACCGGCGGATCGATCCTCGGCGACAAGACCCGGATGCCGCAGCTGGCAGCCCATCCCGATGCCTACATCCGCCCGTCACCGACATCGGGCACGCTTGGCGGGGTGGCCAAGGCCACCCGGGAAACCATCGTGCTGCTGGAGGCGGCCGGGTTCGACGTGATCCTGGTGGAGACCGTCGGCGTCGGCCAATCCGAGGTCGCGGTGTCCAACATGGTCGACACCTTCATCTTCCTGACCTTGGCGCGCACCGGTGATCAGCTGCAGGGCATCAAGAAAGGCGTGCTGGAGCTGGCTGACATCGTCGTGGTGAATAAAGCCGACGGTCAGCACCTTGGTGAGGCGCGCTCGGCTGCCCGCGAGCTTTCCGGAGTGATCCGGTTGATTTATCCGCGTGAAACTCTCTGGCGCCCACCGGTTCTCACCATGAGCGCGTTGGAAGGCACCGGACTGGAGGAGCTGTGGGACACCGTTGAGCGGCATCGGAATGTTCTTAGCGAGGCGGGGGAGTTCGAGGCACGGCGGCGGACCCAACAGGTCGACTGGACCTGGCAGATGGTCCGGGACACCGTGCTGGACCGGGTGCTGTTCAACCCCGCGGTCCGCAAAGCCCGAGCCGAGGTGGAGCGCCAGGTGCTGGCTGGGGAATTGACGCCGGCCCTGGCTGCACAGCAAATACTTAAGCTCGCATCGATAACGGAAGGGTAAATTCCACATTGTTTGCGAGCGCGAACGGTAAATTCAACGGTATGACCCTCGAAGTGGTGGGCAATCGCCGGTCAGTGCTGCCAGGCGATGTTCACGGCGCAGCCGATCCACACTTTGCCTGCGCGGTGCGCAGCTTCGCCAGCATGTTCCTGGGGCGCCGATACGGCGGCGGGGCGATGGCGGTCTATCTCGACGGGGAACCCGTGGTGGACGTGTGGACCGGGTACGCGGACCGGCGTGGACAGGTGCCATGGTCGGCAGACACCGCCACCATGGTGTTCTCGGCGACCAAGGGCATGGCCTCGACTGTCATTCATCGGCTCGCCGACCGCGGATTGATCGATTACGACGCACCGGTCGCCGAGTACTGGCGGGAGTTCGGTGCCAACGGCAAAGCGAACATCACCGTCCGCCAGGTGATGCGGCACCGAGCAGGTCTGTCGGCGTTGCACGGCGCCAGCAAGGAAGACTTGCTGAATCACGAAGTGATGGAACAGCGTCTGGCGGCGGCGCCCGCGGGATCCTCGTTCAACAAACCCGCGTATCACGCGCTGACCTACGGCTGGCTGATGTCGGGCCTGGCCCGCGCGATCACCGGCCAGGGCATGCGCGAGCTGATCCGCCGGGAGCTGGCGGAGCCGCTGGACACCGACGGCTTGCATCTGGGCCGTCCGCCCGTCGAGTCACCGACCCGGCCCGCGCAGATCATCATGCCGCAGAGCGCCATCGCCAATCCGGTATTCAACGCGGTGGCGCCGAAAATCGCCGCGCTGCCACTATCGGGCGGATTCGGCGCCATGTATTTCCCCGGCATGAAAGCTTTTGTGCAAGGCGATATCCCGATGATGGATGCCGAGATGCCGGCGGCCAACGGAATAGCGACCGCGCGTGGGCTCGCTCGGATGTACGGCGCGATCGCCAACGGCGGCCAAATCGACGGCACCCAGTTCTTGTCCGGTGAGCTGGTGGCAGGTCTGACGGGACGAAAGAGCCTGCGGCTGGACCGTAACATTCTGGTGCCGCTGACATTTCACCTCGGCTATCACACTGTGCCGTTCAACGCGATGCCGGGATTCGGTCATATCGGGCTGGGCGGATCGCTCGGTTGGGCCGATCCCGCGAGTGGACTGGCGGTCGGGTTCGTGCACAACCGGCTGCTGTCGCCCTTCGTCCTGGTGGATCACGCCGGATTCGTCGTGACGAACGGCTTGATCCGGCGCGCTGCCGCCGAGGCCCGGAATCACGGACTCGAAAGGGTGGCCGACTTCGGCTCGCCCTTCGCGGAGCCCGGAGCCGTTGCCGGCTAACCGGTTTACCAAGCACTCTTCAGCTGGAAACCGACCTTCAAGGTCACCTGGAAATGCGTGCGGCCCGGCCTGGCGAACCGTTGCAAGCCGGGCCGTGTCGTTACGACATCGCAGCACTACAATTCCGTGGGAACTCAACATTTGGCGGGCGCAGCGGCGACCAATGAAGGTAAAGAGATACCTGTGAGCGGTTCTTTCATTTCGGATGTGCTGCGTGAGCGTGCCGGTTTCAGGCCGAATGGCACTGCCTTCACGTTCGTTGACTACGAGCAGGATTGGGCCGGTGTTACCAAAAGCCTTACCTGGTCTCAGGCGTATCGGCGAACCTTAAACGTTGCACATGAGCTCGGCCTTCGCGCGTCGACTGGCGACCGGGCGGTGATATTGGCACCACAGGGGCTCGACTACATCGCCGCGTTTCTGGGAGCGTTGCAGGCCGGGCTCATCGCAGTTCCGCTTTCGGCTCCTGTGGGCGGCGCCCACGATGAGCGGGTTGACTCGGTCCTGCATGACACATCGCCGTCGGTCATTTTAACGACCTCCTCAGTCGTCAGCGACGTCTGCAAGTACGCCCAACCACACAACGGTGAATCCGGTCCATCAGTCATCGAGGTTGATTCGCTGGACCTGGACTACTCCCGAGCAGCGCCGCGCAGGCTCGCTACTCGACCCGCTACTGCCTACTTGCAATACACGTCTGGGTCGACCCGTCGGCCCGCCGGGGTCATGATCTCGCACCGGAATCTTCTGGCCAACTTCAAACAGATCACGTCCGACTACTTTCTGGAGTATGGAAAGGTTGCTCCGCCGGGCACCGCTACTGTGTCGTGGCTGCCGTTCTATCATGATCTGGGTTTGATCTTAGGAATTTGCGCACCGATTCTGGCCGGAGTCCCGGGTGTGTTCACGAGTCCAGTGGCGTTTTTGCAGCGTCCAGCCCGCTGGATGCAATTGCTTGCCAGCAGTGGTCATGTGTTTTCCGCGGCGCCGAACTTCGCTTTCGACTTGGCGGCACGGAAAACCACCGACGAGGACATGGCCGGGCTGGATCTCGGGGACGTGCTAATCATCCAAAACGGTGCCGAGCGAGTGCAGCCCACGACGCTGCGGCGCTTTACTGAGCGGTTCGCCAAGTTCAATCTCCGCGACACAGTGATACGGCCCTCGTATGGGCTTGCAGAAGCAACGGTCTACGTGGCGACCCGGGCACCGGCTCAACCGCCACGAATCGTGCACTTCGAATCGGACAAACTGTCCGCCGGCAGCGCGAAGCGCTGCGAAAGCGGAGACGGTAGGCCGCTCATCAGTTACGGCGCACCGCGGTCGCAGACAATCCGCATCGTCGATCCCGATACCTGTATCGAGTGTCCCCCAGAAACCGTCGGTGAGATCTGGGTGCATGGCGCGAACGTCGCGACGGGCTATTGGCAGAGACCTCGAGAGACGGAAAGCACCTTCGGCGCAAGGCTTCTCACTTCGTCCACTGGCACGCCGCAAGAGCCTTGGCTACGTACCGGGGACTCGGGCTTCTTCTTCGATGGCGAGTTGTTCATCATCGGCCGCAGTAAGGACCTGTTGATCGTCTATGGGCGCAACCACTCTCCCGACGACATCGAGGCGACGGTCTGGGAGATCACGCGGGGACGTTGCGCGGCGATATCGGTCCCGGATGAGGACACGGAGAAGCTGGTCGCGATCGTCGAGTTCACGATGCCTGCGGACTCCGACGAGGTCGCGATGGATAAGCTCGTCAGCGTCAAAGGCGAAGTTAGCTCCGCGATTTCAAACTCGCACGGTCTCGCTGTCGCGGATCTCGTTCTGGTAGCACCTGGTTCGATTCCTATCACCACCAGTGGCAAGGTCAGGCGGGCGGCGTGCGCCGAGCAGTACCGGCAAAATCAATTCACCCGCTTGGATGCCTAAGCACGCCGCGAATAAGGCTTCCGCGAGGAAACTTGCCTTGGCAAGTTGTGCAAGTCGCGTTGATGTCGAGCCCCGCGCCAACCACTTAGTCAAAAGATGTAGCCGCCGACAGCCCATGCCCGTTTCGCCGGTCGCTCAATCACCTTGGTGGGCCTCCCGTCCTTAAATAGGGCGTCCTGGCGCACCACACCCCTGCGGACCGCGTCGCCCCACGCCCTCGCCGGCCCAATGCCGTAGGAACGCCAGGGGCACAGATCATCCATGATTACCACCGTTTCGCGGGTGCATAGCGCGCACACGTTGGCCAGGTCAGCCTGGGCGACCTCGTACTCATGCCCGCCGTCGATGAACACCAGATCGAACCGCGAATCGGGATTGCGACGGGCGTATTCCGGCACGCTCTCGCGGGAGTCTCCGTAGATCAGCGTATGCCGGCCGGGGAATTTGCTGTCGATCAACTTCTTAGCCGTCCGCACCGATGCATGCTCGTTCAGGTCAAACGCAACGACATGGGTGTGGGGGTGGGCGTTGAGGAAGGCGTAGCTTGAGGTGCCGGTATTGAATCCGATTTCTGCAATCCGGCGCGCGTTTGTGCGCTGCACGATGGACATCAGGAAGCGCAGTTGTCGTGCGGAACTCGTTCCCTCCATGGGGAATCGCCCTCGCAGCCACAGATACCGCAGGATCTCCCACTGAATCCCTCTCGCGCCCTGCACTGACGTTAACCTCTTTCCAGCCGTGACCGAGCAGCAAGCAAATCATCGATTAAAGTCTCGGTCATCCGTCCCGTCCCTAGCTTCACCGAGTCGGCCTCGCTTAGACGCTGTTGGCGCCGGGGAGAATTCGTCAATTGATCTCGCCCGCCAGGCCGAACTCAGCCAGCATATGCGCGGCAACCTCACGCAAAGGGGGCTTTGTGTTCTCGACACCAGGTTGATAGCCGATGATGGTGATGGCGATCTTGCCGTCGATGCGCCCACGCACCAGTTCCATTTGGCTGCCTAGTCGCTCAAGCCTCTGCCGCGTTAGGTTTTGCACCGTCCCTCGGGCGGTGACGGACTCGGCGTCGGTGCCATCGAGGCGGCCCATCACCGAACCGAGGTCGCCGAGATCAAAACAAAACAAAGGGAGATCTCGGGATCGGCGCCAGCTCCTTCGGCCAGCCGCGTATCACCGTTGGATCCGTTGGGGTTAATGGATCTACGTGCGGGACGTATCCGGACTGGCACTGCTGTGCCTCGGCCACGGATCGATGCCCTCGTAGCGCGCAAGCTGACCACCTCAGACGCTTCCTATCCCGCTGGTCAGTAGGAAGACTCCCGTCACCGCGGCGATGGCGGGGAGGAGCTGCCGACGGTGAGCTCGCATCCAGTCGTGTGCGTGCAGCATGACCGCGTGGGTCCTCTCCGGTGTCACCAGGTAGCTGATGAGCGGGATCTCGACGGCTGCAAGCACCACAACGGTGAACATCATTGCTGCGCTGATCTGCGTAACCATAGCGGCGCCCGAGGTCAGGATGGCGGCGATTGCGACCTGATACTCGACGTGCGGCGGCGCTGATCCGAAGCCGGCCACAAACGGCATCCACAGACACCCGCCTACCAGCGCACCGCGGGCGCGCGTCGACAGCCGGGAAAATGCGTTCGCTGGGCTCGGCTCCGATACCAGAACCGGCGAATCACCGCTGGGTATCGCCACCGTCGCTCGGTGACGCAATCGCGCGGACAGTAGCGCGGCGATCAGCAGCGCGCACGCACCAATGACGATTCCGACATACCCGCTCTTAAGGGCTGCAAACGCAGACGCCACGTGTTGGGTAACCATAAGTGCGAAGTCGCGCAGCAGCATTACCGAACCGAGGGCGATGGCGGTGCCCGATGCCATACCGCCGAGCCAGAACACGAGCAAGTTGACCAGGGGCCGTGGCCGCGAAATCAAGAGTGCGACGATGGCGAGGCGCGTTGGGTCTGGTGCCACCACAAGCGCAAGCGCCAGCACCGTACCCCATATCATCGGCGGAGCCTGTCTTCTAGTAGATCGGCGGCGATGGTAACGCTGGCGGCGGGTTTGGTCATGTGGGTGGCGACCTCGCGGGCTCGGGTGAGGTATTGCGGGGCGAGGATGGAGCGGAGGTCGGCGACCAGGGATTTCCGGGTGGTGCTCGACAATCGCCGAGCGGAGCCGACTTTCAGCCGTTTGATTTGCGCTGCCCAGATTGGTTGATCGGCCCCCATCCACAGGATCAGGGTGGGGATTCCGGCGCGTATTCCGGCGGCGGTGGTGCCCGCGCCGCCTTTGTGGACGACGGCGCGGCAGGTGGGAAAGATGGCCGCGTGGTTGACGTCGCTCACGATTTTTACGTGGTCGACACGGGGGATGTGGCGAAAGTCGCTGCCGTCCGAGCAGATCAGCGCTCGTTCGTCTAGCTGCGCGCAGGCGGTGCTGATCAGTTCTACTGTGCTGGCGGGAGATTCGAGCGGCATGCTGCCAAAGCCGAAGTAGATCGGTGGCGTTCCAGCGGCAATCCACGACAAGACGTCGTCGTCGTTATCCGTCGGCAACTCCATCGTCAGCACGCCGGTAAAGGGTCTTCGGCCAGCCCAATCCGCCCACTCCGCTGCCAGCCCGGGGAAGCAGAACTCGTCGTAGGCCTGGATCTCGAGCGATCCGCGTTCGGCGATCCGTCGCGGTGACGGGCCTGTTGTCTTGGGCAGGCCTAATTCGGCGCGCTGCGTGTCCTCGGCCTGCTTCGTCATGCGCCAATAGATCCACCAGGCCATCGTCATTGCTGAGCGCATCAGCGGTGAGGGCAGTCCCGGAATGAGCTGGTCGTTGACGCACATCGGGAAGTAGTGCAGTGCGGCCAGCGGAATGTCGTAATACTCTGCGACATTGGCGGCGACCTCCTGGAAAGGCGCGCCCGTCACTAGCAGGTCGGCCCCGTCCGCCAGCGACGTCAGGGTCTTGCTCATCTCCGCCCAGCCCCGGGTGGCGAACTCTATAGCTTCGCGGGTTGCGTGCACCAACTTGATCGGATGGTGGATCTTCCAGAAGTTACGGGCGAAATCGTTCGGCTCCCGTTGCCACTGCGGCCCGGAGGCGACCGCCGCCAGCCCGGCCGATTCGACGAAGCCAACCAGGTCGGGCGGGACCGCCATGACCACTTCGTGGCCGCGGCGCAGAAGCTCCAGGCCAACGGCGGCGCAGGGCTCGACATCGCCGCGAAGTCCATGGGCTGCCAACGCAAATTTCATGGGTGGAGCCTCGTTTCTAGTAGATCGGCGGCGGTGGTAACGCTGGCGGAAGGTTTGGTCATCTGGGTGGCGATCTCGCTGCCTGCGTGCACCCACTTCATCGGATGCCAGCGACGCTCTGCGGAGGTGCAACAGCAGTACGGCCC
>NZ_JBAPPI010000821.1:0-1695 GCF_049280035.1 Mycobacterium sp.
AGATCGGTCAGTGCCGCGGCGAGCGCGGTGTCGATGGACGCCCTCTGCAATGGCTTCAGCTCGTCGAAAGCGGGCTGCAGCTCGCCGAGATCGTCGACGCCGACGGAGATCAATTCCAGGCCGGCCCGCCGCGCCTCGGCCAGCACAGCCGAGGCCAGCGGGTCGTGCGTCGGGCCGATCAGCGCTTCGACGACGGTGTCGGATCCCTTGCCGGACAGACCGGGAACCGGGTGCCAGCCCACGCGCAGGCCCTTTTTCTCCAACAGCAACTGGGCGCGGTTCCACGCGGGTGACAGCTCGTCCTCGTCGGCTCCGCGGACGCGGACCACTCGCAGGACGTTGGTGCACAACACCCGCGGATCGACCAGCAGCGCGTCGACCCGGTCCAGCCAACGCAGTTTTTCCGGATGCAGCACCAGCACCGCATGCTGGTCGGCCAGCCCTTGGCCGAGCGCTGCGGCGAACGACTCACGTGTGGTGCGGGTGGCCTTCGGGGTGGTGACCAACGTCGCGGTCGCCGCCATCTCGGGGTTGCGGGTGAAGGCCCCGATGGCCGCGGTGCCGATCACCTGAACCCACGCGCTGCGCCGTGCGTGCTGCTCGACCGACCCTTCCGGCGGGGGCACCGGGCGGGACGGCGGGTGGACCTCTGGGTGCTCGGCGTGGCGGGCCAGCGCCGGTTCGTGACGACGCCACGCTTGCGCCTCGGCCTGGTATTCGGCGGCTTTCAACGTCTCCATCGCGAGGTCGACGGCCAGCGACGCCGGCGACAGCTCGAGGACGTGCGCCGTGACCATCGCGACCGACAGCACCGAGTCCGTCGCCGATTGCCCGATGCGATCCTCCAGCAGGCGGCGCAGCCGTGGCTGGTAGTCGACGGCCACCACCATCGCCTCGACACCGCTGAACAGGCGCGGCCAGCGCAGCACCCGCCCCGCGACCGCGGCACTCATACCGACGGCGGTGGCGCCGACCCCTAACGCGTTGGTGGCCAGCAGTAGACCGTCACCCGGCAGTGGCTTCGGACGGGTATCGCTACGCCGTGGACCGACGCTACCGCTTGCGCGCCAACGCTTTTCAGCCTCGTCGACATCGCGGCACAAGTCACGCAGCGAGATCTGATCGTTGTTGAGCGTAACCACGATCCGTGACAGTGGCCGGTTCACGCTGACCGATTTGACCCCGGAGCGCGCGCGGACGGTGTCGACCACCAAGCGCCCGAGTTCGGCGCCGTCCGGGCCGTCGAGGCCGCGGACCTCCACCCACGCGCGTCCCTTGCCGCGCCAGCTATGCCTGGTCAGCGTAGGTGCGGGCAGCCCTTCCGAGAGTGCCTTGACGCCTTCGCGAACCGGGATCACGGCCATCGACATACCCGTCGAGGCCACCGTGCCCAATGATCCTGCGGCACTTGCCGCGGTTTGCACGCTGGCGCCAACGAGCGCAGAGGTCGCCTGTAAGCCCAGCGTTACCGCGCGCAGCGGGAAGGATGCTCGCACCAATCCGAAGCTACTTACTCGCAAGAATCAACGGCGGGTACGTGACTGGGTCCCGCTGGCCTGCCGCGCCGCAGGTCGCTTGGCCGGCGTCTTGCGCGGCCTGGCGGAACTGGTCGACTTGGCGGGAGCCGCCTTCACCGACGTAACCGACGCGATACGCGGGCCGTCGTTGTGCGAGCTGTTCAGCCGGCGTAGCAAC
>NZ_JBAPPI010000822.1:0-2474 GCF_049280035.1 Mycobacterium sp.
GCCTTATCCGCTGGATCCACCGCCTACACCGGCACAGCCCACGCCGGCACCGGCCCCGCCGGACGCGGATTGTGCGTCCTTCACGGCGCCGCCCGGGCCGCCCGATCCGCGGATGGACTTGGCTAAGCGCATACGCGAAATGCGGTGTTTTCGGCAGAGCACCGACCCGCGTGTGCAGCGATTTGCGCTGATGACCTGGGTCACCCAGTGCAACAAGGAAGACATTCTGGCCGGCAACGACAAGCCCGAGCTGCCCCTGGTGACCTGCGACAAGGACCACAAGCAGGCGTACCTGTTGGCGCCGTCGATCATCGCCGGCGACCAGATCGCGGACGCCACCTCCGGCATGGACCAACGCAGCGGCGGCTACGTCGTCGATCTGCAGTTCAGGAGCGGGGCGGCCAACACCTGGGCGGACTTCACCGCCGCCCACATCGGCACCCAGACCGCGTTCACCCTGGACTCGGAGGTGGTCAGCGCGCCGCAGATCCGCGAAGCCATCCCGGGCGGTCGCACCCAGATCACCGGCGGCGACCCGCCGTTCACCGCGAGCACAGCACGCCAGCTCGCCAACGTCCTCAAATACGGTTCGCTTCCATTGTCGTTCGAATCATCGGAGGCCCAAACCGTCTCGGCGACACTGGGATTGACGTCGCTGAAGGCTGGCCTGGTCGCCGGGGCGATCGGGCTGGCGCTGGTGCTGCTGTATTCGCTGCTGTACTACCGGCTGCTGGGATTCCTGACCGCGTTGTCGTTGGTGGCTTCCGGCGCAATGGTTTTCGGGATCATCGTGCTGCTTGGCCGCATGATGAACTACACCCTCGACCTGGCCGGTATCGCCGGTCTGATCATCGGTATCGGTACGACGGCCGACTCGTTCGTGGTGTTCTTCGAGCGCATCAAAGACGAGATCCGCGAAGGCCGTTCGTTCCGCTCGGCGGTTCCGCGTGGCTGGGTACGGGCCCGCAAGACGATCCTGTCCGGTAACGCGGTGACCTTCCTGGCCGCTGCCGTGCTGTATGTCCTGGCGATCGACCAGGTGAAGGGGTTTGCGTTCACCTTGGGGCTTACCACGATCCTCGACACCTTCGTGGTGTTCCTGGTGACCTGGCCGCTGGTGTACCTGGCATCCAAGTCCACGATGTTGGCCAAGCCGGCATACAACGGCCTGGGCGCGGTGCAGCGGGTCGCGCGCGAGCGGCGGGCGATGGCGGCCAGGACTTCCACGGTTTCTTCGACGGGACGGGGGTAGCGAGATGGCCGACGAGACGACCGCCGTGGAACTCGACGACGACACCGCAACCGCCGTCCGCCCAACCGGTGACGACACCGGCGCCGATCTGCCCCGCCACAATTTCTTCTCGCGCCTCTACACCGGTACCGGCGCGTTCAACGTCATTGGCCGGCGCCGGTTGTGGTACGGGGTCAGCGGCACGATCGTCGCGATCGCGATCGCCAGCATCGTGTTGCGCGGCTTCACCTTTGGCATCGACTTCAAGGGCGGCACCACGATGTCGTTCCCTCGTGGAGATACTCAGGTCAGCCAGGTGGAGCAAGTTTTCCGGCAGACATTGGGCACCGACCCGGAGTCGGTCGTGATCGTCGGCAACGGCGCCGGGGCAACGGTGCAGGTTCGTTCCGGGACGTTGTCCAACGACAATACGAACAAGCTGCGCAACGCTTTGTTTGACAGATTCCAGCCCAAGGGCGCCGACGGTAAGCCCAGTAAGCAGTCGATCTCCGATTCGGCGGTGTCATCGACCTGGGGCGGTCAGATCACCAAGAAAGCGGTGATCGCGCTGGTGGTGTTCCTGGTGCTGGTCAGCCTGTACATCACCGTCCGCTACGAGCGCTTTATGGCGATCTCCGCTTTGACGACAATGTGTTTCGACCTGACCGTCACCGCCGGGGTGTATTCGCTGGTGGGCTTCGAGGTCACCCCGGCCACGGTCATCGGCTTGCTGACGATCCTGGGTTTCTCGCTCTACGACACCGTCATCGTGTTCGACAAGGTCGAGGAGAACACCCAGGCCTTCCAGCACACCTCCCGGCGCACCTTCGCCGAGGAGGCCAACCTCGCGATCAACCAAACGTTCATGCGCTCGATCAACACCAGCCTGATCTCGGTGCTGCCAGTGCTGGCGCTGATGGTGGTGGCGGTGTGGCTGCTGGGCGTGGGCACGCTGAAGGACCTGGCGCTGGTGCAGCTGGTTGGCATCATCGTCGGCACCTACTCGTCGATCTTCTTCGCCACCCCACTGCTGGTCAGCCTGCGTGAACGCACCGAGTTGGTTCGAACCCACAACCGGCGGGTGGCCAGGCGCCGCGGTCCGGCGTCGGAAAAGGGCTCGGAAAAGGGCTCGGAAAAGGGCTCCGAAAAGGGCTCCGAAAAAAGTCAAGTCCGCGCCGCGCCGGCCAAGGACGAGCCGGCCGAGCCCAGCGAGCCGCGCACCGCAACCGTCGCGGGCGGTGGC
>NZ_JBAPPI010000823.1:0-7202 GCF_049280035.1 Mycobacterium sp.
CGAGCGGCTTGTGCGGCAGGCGCGCCGGGACGCCAACGCGCGAACGGTCTTATGCTGCGAACATGGCGTCACAGTGGCGGACGTTGCGGCGGTTCCAGAGGAATCTAGAGAAGCTGGTGTCCGTGGCCTCCAGCGAGGCACCAGAGTTGATCCGGCAATTGCAGCAGTCGCCGACTGTGCAGCGCGGTATCAAGATCGCTTTGGATGTGATCACCGGCGGCGCCGCCGAGGCGCCGACCGAGATCACCGCAGGTCGCCCAGTCACCAGCAACAGCGCACCGACCGCGCACCGGGCTCGCAAGCTGGTCTACTGCCCCAACTTGGACGGCCGGGCCGACCCCGGCGAAATCGTGTGGACCTGGGTGACCTACGAGGACGACCCCACTCGCGGCAAGGACCGCCCGGTCCTGGTCGTGGGCCGCGACCGCAACACGCTGCTCGGGCTGATGATGTCCAGTCAGGAGAGGCACGCCGCCGACCGAGACTGGGTCGGGATAGGTAGCGGAAGCTGGGATAGCGACGGCAGACCCAGCTGGGTGCGGTTAGACCGGGTGCTCGACGTCCCCGAGGAGGGCATCCGTCGCGAGGGCGCGATCGTGGAACGCGCCGTCTTCGACGTGGTGGCGGCCCGGCTGCGAAGCAACTACTCCTGGAGCTGAGTGAGCAGCCCTGGCCTCATCGCTCCGCCGAGTGGCCAGTTAACCCACACAATCGGCGCCGACGCGTGTCCTAAGTGGCCACTCGACGCGGTGATCAACCCTGGGTGATGTAGGACTGAAGCTGCTCGTGCTCGGCTTCCAGCTCCTCCATCCGCGTTTTCACGACGTCACCGATGCTGACGATCCCGATCAGCTTTCCGTCCTCGAGTACCGGCACGTGCCGCACCCGGTTTTCGGTCATCAGCATGGTGAGGCTGTCCACCGTGTCGGACTTACTACAGGTCGAGACCACCGCCGTCATGATTTCCGAGACCGGCCGCGAGAGCACCGAAGCCCCGTGGGCGTGCAGCCGGCGCACGATGTCGCGCTCGGAGACGATGCCGGCAACACCGTCTGGTCCAACCACCACCATGGCGCCGATGTTGTGACTGGCGAGCCCGTCGAGCAGTTCGGTCACCGTCGCGTCGGGGTTGATCGTCATCACCTCGCCGCCCTTGCTCCGCAGCACATCTGCAATCCGCATTCAGGCCTCCCACCGAGTTGTGATCCGGTTCACACCAGGCTACGGCGAGATCGGTCATCGTGAAAGCAACCGACGAAAATCGGGCCAACCTCCAGGTCACGATCGCGGCCACAAGGCGACGCAGGACGGCGAGGTCGTCTGAAGCAGCGGCATTTAGAGAGTCGTTGGCAGCCAGCTGAATTAGCGAATTGAGCGGTAGCCCGCCAGGATCTATGACATATCTGGAGCCATGATCGAAATCACGCTGCTCGGTACCGGAAGCCCTATCCCCGATCCGAATCGCGCCGGGCCGTCCACCCTGGTGCGGGCCGACGGGCAGGTGTTCCTGGTGGATTGTGGACGCGGCGTGCTGCAACGCGCGGCGGCGATCGGACTGGGCGCCAACGGTTTATCGGCTCTGCTGCTCACCCACCTGCACAGCGACCACATCGCCGACCTGGGCGACCTGCTGATCACCCGTTGGGTCACCACGTTTGCTCCCGATCCCGTGCCGCTATCGATCATCGGACCGCCGGGCACTGCCGCGGTAGTCGAGGCGACATTGAAAGCCTTCGGCCCCGACATCAGCTACCGGATGGCTCACCACGACGATCTGACCGCCCCGCCGGCAGTCGAGGTACACGAATACACCGAGGGCCCGGTATGGGACCGCGACGGCGTGTCAATCCGGGTGGCCCCCACTGACCACCGGCCGGTGGCGCCGACGATCGGGTTTCGGATTGAAATTGGCGGCGCCTCGGTGGTGCTGGCGGGTGACACCGTGCCGTGTGAGCGCCTCGATGAACTCGCCGCCGGCGCAGATGCTTTGGTGCACACGGTCATCCGTAAGGAACTCATAGCGCCGCTGCCAATGCAGCGGGTCAAGGACATCTGTGACTACCACTCGTCGGTGCAAGAGGCGGCCGCCACCGCCAGGCGCACCAGGCGGGTGACGCTCACTGTGCCACGGCGGCCGAACGGTCCGGTCGTCCACCGGCAGCCCGGATATCGCTGCGCCGCAGTGGCAACCAGGCGCCGGCAACCAGCAGCCATCCCAACGCCGAAACACGTGCGACCGGCAGGATCACTCCAAGCACCGGCCAGATCAGCACCAGCGACGTCAATTCGCAAAGCGCGGCGATCGCCAGCCCGATTCGGGCCAGCGATCGTGGCAGCAGCCCCAGAATGAGGCTGGGCACCGCCATACCCGCGACAAGAAGGCCCAGGGCCACGATGTGCCCGGGCCCACCGACCAGGAACACCAGGAAATACAGCGCCCGAACCAACGCGCCGTCAGCGCTGATCTCCGGTCTTGACAGCGTCCAGCCCACCAAACCCGTCAGACCCAAAGAGCCGGCCGCCAAGATTCCACCTGCCAAAGCGATCGTCGCTCCCGGGGCGGTAACCCCGAGCTGCCGCAACCGGGCACTGGCCGTCGCCGCGTAGATGGCGAGCGGTACCGATGATCCGAAGACCGCCACGGCCATGACCTGCACCGCCGCTGACTGCGCCCGGACGTACTGCTGGACCGCGGCGGCCGGCCCGTACGGCAGCGGCATCACTCCGCCGAGCGCGACTCCGATCGCCAGACCACCGAAGAGTAGCCCGACGCAGATCGAGGCGACCAGCACCAGCGGCGGGCCGCCTTGCCTGCCCTGTCGCCGAACCGACTCGTTTCTTTCTTCAGATGAATCATTCATGCTATGAACGATAGGACCCTGTCGGCGCGTTGACAAGAGGAGATGTGCTTCATTCGGTGAATTGTTCCACGAATGTATGATGTCGAAGTGTCGTCAGCATCGGGTACGGAACACGTCGACGGCGTGGCCTTCTTGCTGGCCCAACTCGGCCATCACGCCGCCGCGTTGTTCGCCGAACAGATCGCGACCATCGATCTGACCCCGCCGCACGCGGGCATACTGCGCGCCATCGCCTCAGAGCCCGGGCCGAGCCAGCAAGCCCTGAGCGCTCGGTTGGGTCTGCTGCCCAGCCGCGTCGTCGCCTACGTCGACGAACTCGAGGGTCGCGGCTATGTGGAGCGGCGCCGCAACCTGAGCGATCGTCGGCTGCATGCGCTCTACCTCACCGCGGCCGGGAAGAAGCTGATGCGCAGGCTTTCCGAGCTGGCCCGCCGACACGAGCAGCGGATGACCGCCGCGCTCGACGCCGGGCAATGCGACATGCTGCGCGACCTTCTCACCACACTCGCGCAGGATCAGGGCCTGACCCCGCACGTGCATCCGGGTTACCGCATTCTCGGTCTGGCGGCCAAACGGGCGAAGTGACGCCGGCCGGTGGTGTTGTGTCGTCTCGGCTGTTCGCTACACGGCCAGGCGCGCGACACCTGCGCTGACAACGGGTAACTAAGCCAACCGGGTAATTTCGACGACGACGTCGAGATCGGTGGCGCCTTGTCCGGAGTAGATCCCCTTGAGCGGGGACACATCAGAGTAGTCGCGGCCGACGCCAACACTGACGTACTGCTCGGTGATCTCGCTGTCATTGGTGGGGTCGAGATCCCACCAACTGCCGGTCCAGACCTGCAGCCAGGCATGGCTCTGTCCGTCGACCGTTTCCCCCACCACCGCATCAGAGTCGGGATGGTGATAACCGGACACATAACGCGAGGGAATTCCCATGCCGCGCAACATAATTAGTGCTAGGTGTACGAAATCCTGACAGACACCGTTGCCCTCGCGCAACGCGTCCAAGCCCGACGAGTGGACACCGGTGGTGCCCCGAACATAGTCCAGTTCGCTGCGTACCCACTCTGCGGCCGCGGCGACGGATTCGGCGGGTTCGTGATACTTGGCGATCCGCTTGCCCACGGCCGCAATACGTTTGCTTGCCGGCGTGTAGTCGGTAGGCCGAAGCACCTCGTCGAACCGGTCGATCACCGATTCGCTGTGCAAGTCGGCCCAGGTGACTTTCTCTGTCGGCGGCTCCGCTCGATCGGCCTCCACGACCGACGACGACGTGACGGTCAACTCGGTGTGCGGCGCGTGCAAGTCGAATGCCGTCACCGCGGTGCCCCAATAGTCGATGTAGCGGTATGACCGGGTGGCCGGCACGGTTTCGATGCGGTTGAGGACGACGTTTTGCCGGGTGTCCGACCGCGGCGTGAGCCGGGCTTCGTTGTAGGAGGCCGTCGCCGGCGACGGATAGGCGTATCCGGTGGCGTGCAGTACCCGCAGCCGCCACATCAGGTCTTCCCCTGCCTTGCCGGCAACGGGTCACGGTAGGCGGCGTCGGACCAGGCGACCCACGGTACAGCGTGAAAGTACTGCACCGCCAACGCTTCTCCCACGTCGTAGCAAGTCTTCTGCAAGCTGGCCAGCCGCATCTCCAGCGATTCGAGCAGCACCCCTGGTTCCACGAATTCCAGTTCACTGCGGGCTTGCCCGAGCAATCGCTGCGCTTCGGCGGTGGTACCGATCCGACTGTGCGGATTGTGCAGCAGTTCGTCGAGGTTGTGCTCGGCCATCTTCAGCGAGTAGAAGACAGACCGCGGAAACAGCCGGTCGAGCAGGATGAACTCGACGACTCGGTTGGCGTCCAGCACACCGCGATAGGTCCGCAGATAGGTGTCGTGCGCGCCCGCCGAACGCAGCACGGTCACCCACGCCGGCGAGGATGCGCTGTCCCCTACCCGTGACAACAGCATCCGCACCGTCATGTCCACCCGCTCGATCGCGCGGCCCAGCACCATGAAGCGATACCCGTCGTCACGGGACAGCGTCGAATCGGCGAGGCCGGCGAACATCGCGGCACGGCCCTCAATGAACGATAAAAACTCATGCGGACCAAGACGTTTGGCGGCACGCTCACGTTCACCGAGGGCGTTGTATGTGGTGTTAAGGCACTCCCAGGTCTCGGTGGACGTGACCTCGCGGGCAGACCGCGCGTTTTCCCGGGCGGCTGAGATGGCGTCGACAATAGAGCAACCGCCGGCGGTGTTGCGACGAAACGCCACCAGGTCGGTCAACGACCAGACGTCCAACTCAGTGTCGGGTGGCTCAATGTCCAACACGTGCAACAGCACTCGGGAGGTGCGGTCGGGGTCGACGCTGGAATCCTCCAGCAGTTGGTGCACGGTGACATCGAGGATCCGCGCCGTGTCGTCCGCGCGCTCGACGTAGCGACCGATCCAGTACAGCGCCTCGGCATTGCGGGCCAGCATCAGCGGATCACCGCCTGCTGCTGTTGCTGTTGGCCGGGCTGCTGCTCCTGATTCGGGCGCAGCTGCGATTGTTGCTGCTGCTGAGGGGACTTTTCGACCTCCGAGTCGCCGTTGGACGTCACGACCGGCGTCGGCAGCGACCGCACGGTCTGGGCAGCGCCGAGTTCGCGATCGGCCAGTGAGGCGCGCGACGCCAGCACCCAGGTGTCCTTGGACCCGCCGCCCTGACTGGAATTCACCACCCGCGACCCTTCGACCAGTGCCACCCGGGTCAGGCCGCCGGGCAACACCCACACGTCGTCGCCATCGTTGACCGCGAACGGTCGCAAGTCGACGTAACGGGGCGTCAGCTCGTCTCCGACCTTTGTCGGGACCGTCGAGAGTTGCATCATCGGTTGGGCGATCCAGCCGCGCGGATGGTCGCGGATCTTCTTGCTGATCGCGGTCAACTCCTTGTTGGAGGCTTCCGGACCGAAGACGATGCCGTAGCCGCCGGACCCCTCGACCGGTTTGACGACCAGTTCGCCGACCCGGTCGAGCACTTGTTCCCGTTCGTCGTCCAACCAGCATCGGAAGGTGTCCACATTGGCCAACAACGGTTTCTCGCCGAGGTAGTACTCGATGATCGTCGGCACGTAGGTGTAGACGAGTTTGTCGTCGCCTACTCCGTTGCCGACGGCGCTGGAAATCACCACGTTGCCGGCCCGGGCGGCGTTGAGCAGGCCCGCCACGCCCAGCACCGAATTGGGGCGGAATTGCATCGGATCCAGAAACGCGTCGTCGATGCGCCGGTAGACGACGTCGACCTGACGTTCTCCTTCGGTGGTGCGCATGTACACCTGGTTGTCGCGGCAGAACAGGTCGCGGCCTTCGACCAGCTCGACACCCATCTGACGGGCCAGCAGTGAATGCTCGAAGTAAGCCGAGTTGTGCACCCCCGGGGTCAGCACGACGACGGTCGGATCAGCCTCGTTGGTGGCCGCCGACTTGCGCAAGGCGCGCAGCAGGTGCGCTGCATAGTCGTCGACGGCCCGCACCCGGTGGGTGGCGAACAAGTTGGGAAAGACCCGCGCCATCGTGCGCCGGTTCTCCATCACATAAGACACCCCCGACGGCGAACGCAGGTTGTCCTCCAGCACCCGGAAGCTTCCCTTTTCGTCGCGAATCAGGTCGATGCCGGCGACGTGAATGCGCACGCCGTTGGGTGGCACGATGCCGGCGGCCTGACGGTAGAAGTGCTCACAGGAGGTCACCAGCCGACGCGGGATGACTCCGTCGTTCAGGATCTCCTGATCACCGTAGATGTCGTCGAGGTAGCACTCGAGCGCCTTAACCCGCTGGGTGATGCCGCGTTCCAACCGCGTCCACTCGGCGGCCGAGATCACCCGTGGGACCAGGTCCAGCGGAAACGGCCGCTCCTGGCCGGACAGCGAAAACGTGATGCCCTGATCGCTGAATGCCCGGCCCAGCGCCTCGGCGCGGCCCTCGAGGTCGGACGCATCCGACGGCGCAAGCTCGGCGTAGATGCCTTTGTACGGTCCGCGGACGTTGCCGCGACCGTCGAACATCTCATCGAAAGCCTCTGCGTAGCTGCTCGCGGTGTTGTAGCCGTCGAAGATGCGCTCGTAGTGCTTCGCCGGACGGGACTCGCTGCGCGGCTGCCGCCTGGTCTCGACGGGCACGGTTCGAAGGGCCACTGTGCCATGCTGCATCACAAATCCCGTTTCCGCAGGCCAAGCTGCTCCACTTTGGGAGATTGCACCGCGGACTGATACCGTGAGCAGTCGCCGCCTAAGCGCTGGGACGCGCTGCGGCAACCCGTGACACCACAAGCCGCTCAAGATTTGCGAAGGAATTGACG
>NZ_JBAPPI010000824.1:0-10542 GCF_049280035.1 Mycobacterium sp.
CGTGCTCTACGACGCCGGCCTGAAGACAATCACCGACCTGCTGTAGCGGTGCTGAGACTGCGCTGGGGCAGGCCTGAATACTGACTGAGCGGGCGGATAAGCGCATTGGAGCCAGCCTGTTCGATGATGTGGGCGGTCCAGCCGGTGATACGGCTCATCACGAAAAGTGGGGTGAAACTGGGGATGTCGAAGCCCATCAGGTAATACGCGGGGCCAGTCGGGAAGTCCAGGTTCGGTTTGATCCCGGTGGCGGCGAACATCTCGTTCTCCAGCACCTGGTAGATGTCCAGCCAGCACTGACCGTCGGTGATCGCGGCGACGCTGGCCAGCGCCTCTTTCATCGTCGGCACCCGGGAGTCGCCGTTCTTGTAAACACGATGCCCGAAGCCCATGACTTTATCCTTACGAGAAAGCTTGCCGTGCAACCATTCCGACGCCTTGTCGGAGTGACCGATCTCGATCATGTCGTGCATGACCGCCTCGTTCGCGCCGCCGTGCAGCCGGCCTTTGAGCGCGCCGATCGCCGCGGTGACAGCGCTGTAGATGTCCGACTGCGTCGACGTCACCACCCGCGCCGCGAACGTCGACGCGTTGAAGCCGTGCTCGGCGTAAAGGACCATTGACTGCTCGAACGCCTCGACCACGACCGATTCGGCGACTTCGCCGAAGCACATGTTCAGGAAGTTCTCGGCGTAACCGAGGTGGCTGTGCGGAGGGATCGGTGCCAGGCCACGCCGGCGGCGCATGTCGGCGGCCACGATGGTGGGCAGCACGGCGAACATGCGCAGCGACTTGGCGAAGTTGGCAGCCTCGGCGCTGTCGTCCTCCTCGGGATCCTCGGCACCCAGGTAGCTGATCGCGGTGCGGACGACGTCCATCGGATGACAGTTGTCGGGCAGCTTGGCCAATAGCGACAGCATCGAACGGTCCAACCGGCGGCTGGCACGCTCACGCTGGCAGAACAGCGCCAACTGGGCGTCGGTGGGCAGTTCGCCGTGCCAGAGCAAGTAGGCGACCTGCTCGAAACTGCACCGGGCGGCCAGATCCTGCACCGGGTAGCCACGGTAGGTCAGCGAGTTGGTCTCCGGCACCACCTTGGAGATCGCGGTGGTGTCGACAACGACACCGGCTAGACCCTTGTGAACGCCTTTGTGAACTTCTGTCCTGCTCATTGGATGCCTCCTGCGATGTCGTCATCAAATTGGTTGTAGTCGGCGTAGCGCAGCAATTCGTAAAGCCTATTGCGGTGCTGCATCTGATCGAGCAAGCTAGATTGTGTTCCCGCGGCATCGATTTCACGCAGGCCGGTTTCGACGGCGTGCATCGCCAGCCGCAGCGTGGTGACCGGGTAGATCACCACGTTGTAGCCGATGTCGGTGAGCTGCGAGATGCTCAGCAACTCCGATTTGCCGAACTCGGTCATGTTGGCCAGCAGCGGAGTCTCCACCGCGGCACGGAATTTCTCGAAATCCCCCGGGCCGGCCAACGCTTCCGTGAAGATCAGGTCGGCTCCGGCGTCGGCGTAGGCGCGTGCCCGCTCAATGGCGCCGGGCAGGCCTTCGATGCTGGCGGCATCGGTGCGCGCGCAGATGACGAAGTTTGGATCCCGGCGCGCGGCCACCGCCGCCCGCAGCCGTTTGACCATCTCTGCGGTCGGGACCACGTCCTTTCCGTCAAGGTGCCCACACCGTTTGGGATTGACCTGGTCCTCGAGATGACAGCCCGCCAGCCCGGCGTCCTCCAGCAGTGTGATGGTGCGCGCGGCGCTCATCGGCTCACCGAATCCGGTGTCGGCGTCGATCAGCGTGGGCAGGTCGGTGGCCGCCGCGATCTGCGCTCCGCGCGCCGTCACCTCGGTCAGCGTGGTCAGCCCGATGTCGGGCAGCCCCAGGTCGGCGGACAATACGGCGCCGGAGACGTAGACGCCCTCAAACCCGATCTCGGCGACGAGCTTGGCCACCAGCGGTGAGAATGCGCCCGGGAAGCGTTGCAGCCGACCGGAGTTCAGCCCGGCCCGAAACGCCGCGCGTTTGTCGGCGGCGCTGGCTGCCGCCCCCAACAAACCGATCATCGGAAGATCCCCGACGGAATCGTCGGCGCCTTGTCCAGCACCTCGGGCGCGACCCGCACATTCAGTGCGCCCAACTCGCCGCCGTTCAGGTCGCCGACCCGCTGCACGGCATCCAGGAATCGTTGCTGCTCAATGGAATCCACCACACCGTCGGCGAGCTCGGTGAACTTGCCGATGTACTGCTCACGCCCGAACGGCCGTGCCCCCAACGGATGCGCATCGGCGACGGCCAGCTCATCGGTGATCACCTCGCCGCTCTTGAGGGTCACTTCCGCGCGCGCCCCGAACGCCTTTTCCTTGCGCTCGGTCGAGTGATACCGGCGGGTCCACTCCGGGTCCTCGACGGTGGCGATCTTGTGCCACAACTCGACGGTGTCTGCGCGGTGCGCGCGTTCGGGGGCATACGAATGTTCGTGGTGCCACGTGCCGTCCTGCATCGCGACGGCGAAGATGTAGGGCAGCGAGTGATCCAGCGTCTCCCGCGACGCGTCGGGATCGAACTTCTGCGGGTCCCCTGAGCCGGTGCCGATCACGAAGTGGGTGTGGTGGCTGGTGTGCAACACGATCGATGCGATCTGGCCGAGGTCGCCGATCCGCTGGCGCAGCCGGCGCGCCAGGTCGATCGGCGCCTGGCTCTGGTATTCGGCGGAGTGCTCCTTGGTGTAGCTGTCCAGGATGGCGCGTTTGGGTTCGCCCGGCGCGGGCAGCGGCACCTGATAGGTGCGCTCAGGCCCGCCCAGCAGCCAGGCGATCACACCATCCTCGCCCTCCCAGATCGGCGCCGCTGCACCCTCGCCCCGCATCGCCCGATCGACCGCCTCGATCGCGACCTTCCCGGCGAACGCGGGCGCATACGCCTTCCAGCTGGAGATCAGGCCCTTGCGTGATTGGCGGGTCGCCGTGGTCAGGTGCAGCGCCTGGCCGACCGCCTGGTAGATGGTCTCGGTGTCCAGCCGCAGCATGGTCCCGATGCCGGCGGCCGCAGCGGGCCCCAGGTGTGCCACGTGGTCGATCTTGAACTCGTGCAGGGAGATTCCCTTGACCAGATCGATCTGGATCTCGTAGGCGGTCGCCAGGCCGCGAATCAGGTCGGCGCCGCGCACACCGAGTTGCTGCGCGACGGCGACCAGCGGTGGGATGTTGTCGCCGGGATGCGAATACTCGGCGGCCAAAAACGTGTCGTGGAAGTCCAGTTCGCGCACCGCGACCCCGTTGGCCCACGCCGCCCACTCCGCCGAGTAGCTGCCGTCCACACCGAAAACCGCGGCGCCCGGCGTAGCCGGATGAGACACCGCCTGCTGGCGCGCGGTGGTGACCGGTCTGCGTAGCACCGAGGCGGCACTGACCGCGGCGTTATCGATCATCCGGTTGATCACCATCGCCGCGGTCTCGGCGGGTACGGCGACCGGGTCCGCGGCCACCTCCGCGATCTTGTGAGCGAGATGCTCGGTGCGCGGGAAGTCGTCGGCGCTGCGGTGCGTCCGAACCGAATGGATCAACATAATCCGCACACTATGCAAACTCCGTCGTTAAGGAAAGCCCCTGTATATGTGGAATTTTGTGTCCTCATCAGCCTCAGATTGCGAATGTTGCGAAAGCCATCCGGAGTAATGTGTCGGCGGTGGCGAAGATGTTTTCGGGTGCCCGGTTGCGGCGGTTGCGAAACGAGCGCGGGCTGAGCCAGGTCGCGCTGGCCCGGGCGCTGGACCTGTCCACCAGCTACGTCAACCAGTTGGAAAACGACCAGCGGCCGATCACCGTGCCGGTGCTCCTCGCGCTCACCGAACGGTTCGACCTGCCCCCGCATTACTTCTCCTCCGATTCCGACGCTCGGCTGGTGGCCGACCTGTCCGATGTGTTCACCGCGGCCGGGACCGAAGACGCGGTCAACCGTGCTCAGATCGAGGAACTGGTCGCCCGGATGCCCGAAGTGGGCCGCAGCCTGGTTGCCGTGCATCGGCGGTTGCGGGACGCCACAGAGGAACTGGAGGCCTATCGCTCCCGCGCGACCACCGAAACGTCGCCACCGCCCGGACACCCGATGCCATTCGAGGAAGTCCGCGACTTCTTCTACGACCGCAACAACTACATGGGCGAACTGGACACGGCGGCTGAGGAGATGTTCACCGAGAACGGAATGACGCTCGGCGGGCTGGACATCCAGCTTGCGGCGCTGATGCGCGAGCGGTTCGCGGTGAACGTCGCAATCGACGGCGATCTCGCTGAGCACGCCAAGCGGTCCTATGATCCCGACACCCGGATGCTGCGCGTCGCCCAGTGGCTGTTGCCGGGGCAGCGAGCCTTCCAGATCGCCACTCAGCTGGCCTTGCTCAGCCAATCGGAGCTGTTGTCGGCGATCTTGGCGACCGACGACCAACTCACGCCGGAATCGCGCGGCGTCGCCCGAATCGGGCTGGCCAACTATTTCGCCGGTGCATTTCTGCTGCCGTACCGCGAGTTTCACTGGGCTGCAACCGAACTGCGTTACGACATCGACCTGCTGGCCCGCCGCTTCGAGGTCGGCTTCGAGACGGTGTGCCACCGGCTCTCCACCTTGCAACGACCGCAGCTGCGCGGGGTGCCGTTTATCTTCGTCAGGACCGACAAAGCGGGCAATATCTCAAAGCGCCAGTCCGCCACTGCCTTTCACTTCAGCCGGGTGGGCGGCAGCTGCCCGCTGTGGGTGGTGCACGACGCCTTCGCCCAGCCGGGCCGGATCGTCACGCAGGTCGCCCAGATGCCCGATGGCCGTTCGTATTTCTGGATCGCCAAGACCACCGGACCCGAAGGACAGGGTTATCTGGGCCAGCACAAAAGCTTCGCAATCGGTTTGGGCTGCGACCTGGTGCACGCCGACAAGCTGGTCTACTCCACCGGCATCGCGCTGGACGACCCGAGTACCGCCGTCCCGATCGGAGCCGGCTGCAAGATTTGCAACCGGCCGTCGTGTGCGCAACGCGCATTCCCCTATCTCGGCGGCCGCGTCGTCGTCGACGAGAACACCGGCAGCAGCCTGCCGTATTCGCCTGCCACTGCGCCGCAATCGGTGTAGCTTGCTGCTGGGATTAGCCATGGCAGATGTCGATTATTGCGTTGTGGGTGCGGGTTTCGCCGGTTTGACGGCCGCCCTGCGGCTCAAACAAGCCGGTCGCTCGGTGGCGCTGCTGGAGGCCCGCGATCGGGTCGGCGGGCGCACCTACACCGAGGTTCTCAGCAACGGGTCGTGGATCGATCGCGGTGGCGCATGGATCGGGCCGGGCCAGGATCGCGTCTACGCGTTGATGAGCGAGTTCGGTGTGCCGGCCTACAAGCAGTACATCGACGGTGAGTCGCTGATGATCGTCGGCGGCAAGCAGCACCGTTATGCCGGCGCGATCCCGTGGACGGTGAGCCCGTGGGCGACGATGAACCTCGGCGTCGGGTTGATCAAAGTGCGGCAGATGTGCCGATCGATTCCGCTGCAGGCCCCATGGCAGGCCCGCAAGGCCACCGAGTGGGACCAGACCAGTTTGGCGGCATGGCTGGACAAGAACATCATGTCGCAGCAGGCCCGCGACATGCTGGACATGGCACTGGCCGGCCCCTACACCTCGGCCGCATCAGAGGTGTCGTTGTTGTGGGTGCTGTATCAGATGGCCTCGGGCGGCGGGCCGGACTTTGTGGTGTCGAGCAAGGACGGCTCCCAGGATTCCCGCCCTGTGGGCGGGATGGGCGCCATCTACCGCCCGGTGGCCGCCGAGCTCGGCGATGCACTGCAGCTCTCCCAGCCGGTGCGGCAGATCGCCCACGACGCCGACGGCGTCACGGTCCACTCCGACGAGCTGACCGTGCGGGCACGACGGGTGATCGTGGCCGTTCCGCTGGCCATCGCCGGCCAGATCGACTACCAGCCGACGCTGCCGCTCGATCGGTTGTTTCTGCACCAGCGGATGCCCAGCGGCGCGATCGTCAAGATCTCGGTGGTCTACGACGAGCCGTTCTGGCGCGCCGCGGGCCTGTCCGGCCAGACGGCCTCGCCGGGCTCGCTGGCCACCCTGACCATCGACGCCTGCACCGACATCGGCACGCCGGGGGTCATGTGTGTGATCACCGAAGGCCCGGCCGCGCGACGGCTGGGGCGACTTGCGCCAGCCGATCGCCAAGCGGCGGTGGTGGGTGAGCTGGTCGATCGGTTCGGCGAAAAGGCCGGTTCACCCATCGGCTACCACGAGCAGGACTGGAGTGTCGAACGCTATTCCGGTGGCGGGATGATCAGCCACGCGCCCACCGGCGTGCTGACCGAGTTCGGCTACACCGTGCGTGAGCCGTGCGGCCGCATCCACTGGGCCGGCACGGAGAGCTCGGCCGTGATGTGCGGATGGGTCGACGGCGCCATCCGCTCCGGGGAGCGCGCCGCAGAAGAAGTGCTGGCCCGCGAAACGACAGCGGCTACTGAGCCTGTTTGACCGGTGGGCGGTAGAAGAGCAACAGCTGACCAACCCCGCCGCCCAGGCCCAGCAGCAGCGAGATCAGCAGACCGTGCCAGCTGTTGCGCCAGTTGTGCCCGAAGATCAGCCAGTCCAGGCTGTATTGGCCGGGGCCGATCGTGGCGACGGCGACGGCGCCGGTGGCCAGCACCAGGTTGTATTCCCAGCCCTCCTTGACGATGAAGAAGCCGTTGTGTCGGTGCACGGTCCACGCGGCGACGAACATCAGCGCAACGAAGCCGGCGGCCGGGATCGGCGTCAGAAACCCCGCGGCCAACCCCAGGCCTGCGCTGATCTCGGTGCTGGCCGCGACCACAGCCTGAAACTTGCCGTTCTTCATGCCGATGCTTTCGAACCAGCCCGCGGTCCCGGGTATCCGGCCGCCGCCGAAGAACTTGTTGTAGCCATGAGCTGCGAGAGTCAACCCCAGCACCACCCGCAGGATCAGCAACCCGACGTCGTTAAAGGCACCAGTCATAGACGCCAACCTAGATCATCGGGTAGGCACGGATGGGCAGAGGTATCGTCCCACCCGCAAACAATCGCAAAGGAGACGCACATCAAGATCGCCATCATCGGCGCCGGCAACGTCGGGCGCACCCTGGGCACCGCGTGGCGGGACCGCGGGCACGACGTCACGTTCGGTGTCCGGAATCCGGACGACCCGAAGTACGCATCGCTGGATGCGGTGCAGGCCAACGAGTCTGCTGCCGCTGCAGCCGATGTCGTGGCGCTGTGCACACCGTGGCAGGGCACACGGCAGGCCGTACAAAGCTGTGGTGGGCTCGCCGGCAAGGTCGTCATCGATTGCACCAACCCACTCACCCCCGACTTCAGCGCGCTCGAGACCGGGCTGACCACCTCCGGGGCCGAGCAGGTCGCGAGCTGGGCAGCCGGTGCAAGGGTCTGTAAAGCGATGAATCAGATCGGCGCCCCGATGATGGACGGGCCGCAGGTGCCCGGCAAACCGGTGATGTTCGTCTGCGGCGACGACGATCAGGCCAAGTCGGTGACCGCCGCGCTGGTCAGCGAGCTGGGCTTCGAAACCGTCGACGCCGGCGATCTGACGCTGGCTCGGCTGCTGGAGCCGTATGCGCTGCTGTGGATCCATCTCGCGTTGCGCCGCGGATTCGGCACCAACTTCGCGTTCGGCCTGTTGCGCGGCCAATCCTGAGCATCCGGATGGCTTCCCCTTCTGTCCCTTCTGGGCCTCCTGTGTTACTGCTGGACGGCGACGCGAACTACCCACCGGAAATTCTGGGCCACAAGGCGCATGGCATCGACATGATGCGCCGCAACGGTCTGCCGGTGCCGCCCGCGTTCTGCATCACCGCGGAGGTGGGCGCGCGCTACCTCCCCGAGCCCGAGGCGACCATCGACGCGATCTGGGATGACGTGCTCGACGGAATGCGCCGGCTGGAGGCGGCGACCTCGCGCACGTTCGGACGAGGACCACATCCGCTGCTGGTCAGCGTGCGCTCCGGGGCAGCAGTGTCGATGCCCGGGATGATGGACACGGTGCTGGATCTCGGGATCAACGACGCCGTCGAGGAGGCGCTGGCGGCAGAGGGCACCGCCGGATTCGCCCGCGACACCCGGCGTCGGTTTCGCGGGTCACCGGTCGGCCGCGACGCGCCTGCCGACCCATACCTACAGTTGCGCGCCGCGATCGAGGCTGTGTTCGCGTCGTGGGGCTCGCCGCGCGCCGCCGCCTATCGCGCCCATCACGGGCTCGACGACCGGGGCGGCACCGCGGCGGTGGTGCAGGCCATGGTCTTCGGCAATATCAACTCCAATTCCGGTGCCGGCGTTGTTTTTTCGCGAAACCCGATGACCGGCGCCAACGCGGAGTTCGGCGAGTGGCTGCGGGGCGGTCAAGGGGACGACGTGGTATCCGGCACGGTCGACGTCGAACCGATCACCGCGCTGCGCGACCAGCAGCCCGCCGTCTACGACGAACTGATCGGCGCCGCCCGGTCGTTGGAGCGACTCGCCTCCGACGTGCAAGAGATCGAGTTCACCATTCAAGACGGGACGCTGTGGCTGCTGCAGACGCGGCCGGCGAAGCGTTCCGCACAGGCCGCGGTGCGCCTGGCCTTGCAACTGCGCAGTGACGGCCTTATCGACGATGCCGAGACGCTGCGACGGGTGACACCGGCCCACGTGGAGGCGCTACTGCGGCCATCGCTGCAGCCGGAAAACCGCTTGGCTGCAATGCTTTTAGCCAAAGGCTTACCGGCTGGACCCGGCGTGGTCTCGGGACGGGCCTATACCGAAGTGGACGCCGCGATCGATGCCGCCGATCGTGGCGAGGATGTCATTCTGGTGCGCAACCACACCAGCCCCGACGACATTCACGGCCTGCTGGTCGCACGCGGCGTCGTCACCGAAACCGGCGGTGCCACCAGCCACGCGGCCGTGGTCAGCCGAGAGCTCGGCCGGGTGGCCGTGGTGGGCTGCGGCGGCGGAATCGCCGAATCGCTGGCCGGCAAGCTGGTCACCGTCGACGGCAACGAAGGCGAAGTGCGCGACGGGAGCCTGCAGCTGACCGCCTGGTCGGAAGACAACACGCCAGAGCTGCGCGAGTTAACCGAGATCGCCCGACGCATCAGCCCGCTGCGCGTCCATTCCAGCGGCGAGTATCAACGCCTGGAAAGCCATTCCGACGGCGCGGTGCGCGCCGTCATCGCCGGCGGCCACACCGACGTAGTCTCCGCCAGCCCGCTGCTCGCAATGCTCGCCGCGCTGCGACTCAGCGAGGACACGTGAGTGAGCTGACCGTATTGCAAGCGGTCCGACTGAAGGGTCGGGTGAGCCTCGCCGACCTGGCCGCGACGCTCGGAGACGATGCGGACGAGCTTGCCGCCACCGTTGACCGGCTGACCCGGTCGGGCTTGCTGGTGGACGGCAAGGTGCTGCGGCTCAGCCCCGACGGCCGGGTCCGACTCTCCGAGTTGCTGGCCACCGAGCGACAGCAGATCGACACGGCGTCATTGGCCGTCGCCTATGCCGATTTCCGCGCCGTCAACGCCGAATTCAAAGCACTGGTCACCGATTGGCAGGTCAAGCACGGCCAACCCAACACACACGACGACGCCGAGTATGACGCCGCGGTGGTGGCCCGCCTCGATAGCGTGCACCAGCGGGTAGCGCCGATCGTCGCCGCGGCGGCTGCGCAGGTGCCGCGGCTGGCGCGCTATTCGGCCAAACTGCAAGCGGCGCTGGACAACGTCCACGCCGGCGAGACGCTTTGGTTGTCCCGACCGCTCATCGACTCCTACCACACCGTCTGGTTCGAACTGCATGAGGAGCTCATCCTCGCGGCTGGCCTGACCCGCGAGTCGGAAGCTAAATCCGGTGATGTTCAATAGCTTTCGCTACAGCTCCGTGTCCAGCCTGGCAACATACTCGTCGATGTCACCAACCGCGGATTCGGCGGCGTGGACGCTGATCGCCACGGTGTCGCCGATCCCGTGCACGCCATGGACGAGGCCCATCGCCGGTGACAGCGCTGGATAGCCAGCGGTCAGCAGTACCGGTGCGCCGCCGAAGCGCAGGTCGCCGGGTCCACGGTAAACGCTGGACACCACGGTATTGCCGGACACTTGCGATGGTCGGGCGTCGGGATCGAAGCGGCTAATCCCCCACCGCAGCAGCGGAGCGGGCATCGCGGCAAATGCACGGTCAGAAGCCTGCGCCGCAGGGTGCTGAAAGCGGCGACGGGCGGCGGCCAGGTCTGCGGCGATCGGCTCCACACGGGCCTGCCGACTCAAGCCCGGATAGAGCCCGACCGTTACGTTCGAGAAGTGGTTATGTGCTTGCGGCACACCGGGTTTAGCCATTGGCACCTCGGCGCCCAACGATGCCGCCGCATCGCCCAGATGGCCGGACAGTGCACCGGAGACCGCAGCTAATACCGCGACGGTGACGGTGGGACAGCGCAACTGCGCGCGGTGGCGCACCAGTGTGCGCACGGCGCGCGCACCGGCGGGCCGGGCATTGGTT
>NZ_JBAPPI010000825.1:0-5330 GCF_049280035.1 Mycobacterium sp.
GGCGGATGCTGCTCGACTCGGGCCGGTTACAGGACGGCGAGCCGTACCTGGCCGGCACGGCGCGGACGCCGGTGGTGCGGCTGTCGGCCGGGACGGCGGACGCTATCGGCGCCGCTGACGGTGACCAGGTCACCGTCAGCACGGACCGCGGTGCAATCACGCTGCCGCTGACCATCACCGAGATGCCCGACGACGTGGTGTGGCTGCCGCTGAACTCACCGGGCTCGGCGGTACACCGGTCGTTAGGCGTGACGGCCGGCGCCGTAGTGCGAATCCGCGCCGACGACGATGCAGAGCGAAGCGATGCTGAGGAGCGGCGCAGATGATTGGGGTGGGCTCATGACCGGCTTTGGACACGACACCTGGTGGCTGATTCTGGCCAAAGCGCTCGCCGTCTTCGTGTTCCTCGTGCTGACGGTGCTGGTGGCGATCCTGGCCGAACGCAAGATCCTGGGCCGGATGCAGCTGCGCTGGGGACCCAACCGGGTCGGCCCGCGCGGGTATCTGCAGAGTCTGGCCGACGGGATCAAGCTGGCCCTCAAGGAGCCCATCACCCCGTTCGGCGTCGAAAAGCCGATTTTCATTCTCGCACCGGCTATTTCGACCATTCCCGCGATCACGGCCTTTGCGTTCATCCCGTTGGGTCCGCAGGTGTCGATTTTCGGCCACTGGACCGCATTGCAGGTGACCGACCTGCCGGTCGCGGTGCTGTTCATCCTGGCGCTGTCGTCAATCGGGGTCTACGGCATCGTGCTGGCAGGGTGGTCGTCGGGCTCGACTTATCCGCTGCTGGGCGGTGTGCGCTCCACCGCACAGGTGATCTCCTACGAGGTCGCGATGGGGCTGTCGTTCGCGACCGTGTTCCTTTTCGCCGGAACGATGTCGACGTCGCAGATCGTGTCTGCTCAAGACCGGGTCTGGTACATCTTCCTGCTGCTGCCGTCGTTCGCGACCTACCTCGTGTCCATGGTCGGCGAAACCAACCGGGCGCCGTTCGACCTGCCGGAGGCCGAGGGCGAACTGGTCGCCGGCTTCCACACTGAGTACTCGTCGCTGAGCTTCGCGATGTTCTACCTGGCCGAGTACATCAACATGACCACGGTGTCGGCACTGGCCGCCACGCTGTTCCTCGGCGGCTGGCGCGCGCCATGGCCGCTGGACATGTGGGCCGGCGCCAACAGCGGATGGTGGCCGGTGCTGTGGTTCACGGCCAAGGTGTGGGTGTTCCTGTTCGTCTACATCTGGCTGCGCGGCACGCTGCCGCGGCTGCGCTACGACCAGTTCATGGCGCTGGGTTGGAAGATCCTCATCCCGATGTCGCTGGCCTGGGCGCTGATCGCCGCGGGCATCCGCACGCTGCGCAACGAGGGTTACCCGCACTGGACGCCGCTGCTGGTGGTCTCCAGCCTCGTCGTCACCGTCGTGCTGCTCTATCTGCTGCAGAAACCGTTTAGCAACAGGCAAATCCGCAAGAAGCGGCGCCGCGCAGAGCCGGAGGAGACAACGTTCTTCGAACCGGCATTTCCCACGCCGCCGCTGCCCGGCAAGCCGCTGGCGCCGGCGACCAAGGAGGCTGCTCATGGCTAAATTCTTCAAATCCCTCGCCGGATTCGGCGTGACGTTCGGGTCGATGTTCAAGCGTCCCGTCACCGAGATGTACCCGGAGAACCCCGGCCCGGTGGCGCCGCGCTATCACGGCCGCCACCAGCTCAACCGGTACGAGGACGGGTTGGAGAAGTGCATCGGCTGCGAGCTGTGCGCCTGGGCGTGCCCGGCCGACGCCATCTACGTCGAGGGCGCCGACAACACCGACGAGCAGCGTTTCTCGCCGGGCGAACGCTATGGCCGGGTGTACCAGATCAACTATCTGCGCTGCATCGGGTGCGGGCTGTGCGTCGAAGCCTGCCCGACCCGCGCGTTGACGATGACCAACCACTACGAGATGGCCGACGATAACCGCGCCGACCTGATCTACGAAAAGGACCGGCTACTGGCTCCGTTGCAAGAGGGCATGACCGCGGCACCGCACCCCAGGGCTGAAGGGGCCACCGACGCCGACTACTACCGCGGCAACATCACCGCAGAAGGCCTGCGCGACAATCGGAATTCGGACGCCACCCAATGACCGTGCTGCTGGCCGCCGACACGCTCGTCCGCACCTCCACCGGTGAGGCGGTCACGTTCTATTTGCTGGGCACGCTGGCGTTGATCGGCGCGATGGGTGTCGTGTTGGCCGCCAACGCGGTGTACTCCGCGATGTTTCTGGCGATGACGATGATCATCCTGGCGGTGTTCTACATGATCGAGGACGCGTTATTCCTCGGCGTGGTCCAGATCGTGGTCTACACCGGCGCCGTGATGATGCTGTTTTTGTTCGTGCTGATGCTGATCGGCGTTGACTCAGCCGAGTCCCTGGTCGAGACGCTGCGCGGACAGCGGGTCGCCGCCGTGGTGGCCGGTGTGGGATTCGGCATCGTGCTCATCGCCGGCATCGGCGGGGTCAGGACTGGAGGTTTCGCCGGATTAACCCAGGCCAATGCCGGCGGCAACGTCCAGGGTCTGGCGGCGCTGATCTTCTCCCGCTACCTGTGGGCGTTCGAGCTGACCAGCGCACTGCTGATCACCGCCGCGATGGGCGCGATGATTCTGGCGCACCGCGAGCGCTTCGAGCGCCGCAAAACCCAGCGAGAGATGTCGATCGAGCGGTTCGGCCCGGGTGGCCACCCGACCCCGCTCCCCAGTCCGGGTGTCTACGCCCGGCATAACGCAGTCGACATGGCCGCGCGGCTTCCCGACGGCTCCTACTCCCGGTTGTCGGTGCCGCAAGTATTGGAACAGCGGACAACCGAAGATCTGGAAGCGCACGCCCGCGGTGGTGCCCATGGTTCCAACGGCTCTAAGAACGGTGCGTGATGAATCCGCAGAACTACCTCTATCTTTCGGCTCTGCTGTTCACCATCGGAGCCGCCGGGGTGCTGTTGCGCCGCAACGCCATCGTGATGTTCATGTGCGTGGAGCTGATGCTCAACGCGGTCAACCTGGCGTTCGTCACGTTCGCCCGGATGCATGGTCAGCTCGACGGCCAGATGGTGGCGTTTTTCACCATGGTCGTCGCCGCCTGCGAAGTCGTGGTGGGGCTGGCCATCATCATGACGATTTTCCGTGCCCGCAGATCGGCTTCGGTCGACGACGCCAACCTGCTCAAGGGCTGAACAGATGACACACTTCACTTGGCTGGTCGTAGCTCTTCCCGCGGCCGGCGCCGCGATCCTGCTGCTCGGCGGCAGGCGCACCGACCCGTGGGGTCACCTGCTGGGCTGCGCGACCGCGCTGGCATCCTTCGGCATCGGTCTGACGCTGCTTGCCGACATGCTCGGCCGGCACGGCGACGCCCGGACCATCAGCCAGAACCTGTTCAGCTGGGTCCCGGTCGGGGGTCTGCAAGTCGACTTCGGTCTGCAGATCGACCAATTGTCGATCTGTTTCGTGCTGCTGATCACCGGCGTCGGATCGCTGATCCACATCTACTCGGTCGGCTACATGGCCGAAGACCCTGACCGCCGCAGGTTTTTCGCTTACCTCAACCTCTTCCTCGCGGCGATGTTGCTGCTGGTGGTGGCCGACAACTACCTGGTCCTGTACGCCGGCTGGGAAGGCGTGGGCCTGGCGTCCTACCTGCTGATCGGTTTCTGGTATCACAAGCCGACCGCGGCCACCGCGGCCAAGAAGGCGTTTGTGATGAACCGGGTCGGGGATGCCGGACTGGCGTTGGCGATCTTCGTGATCTTCGCCAACTTCGGGACGCTGTCGTACGCGCAAGTGTTCGGCCAAGCGCCGGGCGCCGGACGCGCTGCGCTGACCGCGATCGGGTTGCTGCTGCTGTCGGGCGCCTGCGCCAAATCCGCGCAGGTTCCACTGCAGGCCTGGCTCGGTGACGCGATGGAAGGTCCCACCCCAGTGTCCGCGCTGATCCACGCCGCCACCATGGTGACCGCCGGGGTGTATCTGATCGTGCGATCCAACCCGCTGTACAACCTGGCGCCGGACGCCCGGCTCGGCGTGATCATCGTCGGCGCGGTGACCCTGCTGTTCGGGGCGATCGTCGGCTGCGCCAAAGACGACATCAAACGCGCGCTGGCCGCGTCCACGATGAGTCAGATCGGTTACATGGTGCTGGCCGCGGGCCTCGGCCCGGCCGGCTACGTGTTCGCGATCATGCACCTGCTCACCCACGGATTCTTCAAAGCCGGTCTGTTCCTTGGCTCCGGCGCGATCATCCACGCGATGGACGAGGAGCAGGACATGCGCCGCTACGGCGGGCTGCGAAAAGCGCTGCCGATCACCTTCGCGACCTTCGGGCTGGGCTACCTGGCGATCATCGGCATGTTTCCGTTCGCCGGCTACTTCTCCAAGGACGCCATCATCGAAGCCGCGCTCGGCGCTGGCGGTGTCCGCGGCTACGTGCTGGGCGGGACCGCGCTGCTGGGCGCGGGGATCACCGCGTTCTACATGACGCGGGTGATGCTGATGACGTTCTTCGGTGAAAAACGCTGGGCCGCAGACGTTCATCCCCATGAGGCGCCCGCAACTATGGCCTGGCCGATGATCCTGCTGGCCGTCGGCTCGGTGTTCTCCGGTGGCCTGCTGGCCGTCGGCGGCACTTTGCGGCAGTGGCTGGAACCGGTGGTGACCTTCGAAGAAAGCACGCATGTGTGGCCGACGTGGGCGTTCACCTTCGTCACGCTCGGCATCGTCGCGGTCGGGATCGGCGTGGCCGTCCTGCTCTATGGCCTACGCAAGGTCCCCGACACCGCACCCGCCGAGGTGTCGGTGCTGACGACGGCCGCGCGCCGAGATCTCTACGGCGACGCCTTCAACGAGGAGGTGTTCATGCGACCCAGTGCGCAATTGACCCACGCGCTGGTCGAATTCGACGACCAAGCTGTGGACGGCTCGGTCAACGCACTCGCGACGCTGGTGAGCCGGACCTCGGACCGGCTGCGCGGATTGCAGACCGGGTTCGCCCGCAACTATGCGTTGTCGATGTTCGTGGGCGCCGGGCTGCTCGCCGCGGCGATCCTGGCGGTGCGACTGTGGTAGGCGTTCCGTGGCTTTCTGCGCTGTGGCTGGTGCCGTTGGCCGGCGCCATCGCCGTCATCCTGATGCCGTCCGGATGGCGGCAATTCGCGAAATGGGTCGGCCTGGCCGTCTCGGTGGCCGTGCTGGTGGTGTCGATCCTGACCGCGGTCGAGTTCAAGACCGGAGGCCCGACCTACCAATTCGTTGAAACCCACCGCTGGATACCGGCATTCGGTGCCGGCTACACCCTC
>NZ_JBAPPI010000826.1:0-6245 GCF_049280035.1 Mycobacterium sp.
CACATCGTGGTCGCACACCTCGATCCGCTTGGCGACTGGTTGGTGTACCACGCAGCGCGCGCCTGGTACGAGAAGCGCGGTGACAGCCGCGAACCGCTGGTGGTCACCATTTTCGACCACCACCCAACGGATCGTGTTGAGGCGTTGCTGGGCCAGCACCCCGCGCTGGAAAAGGCGTGCAAATTCGCCACATTCTTTGCGACCGCCCGAGACATCAGCCACTTGCCTGAACACCACCGTAGTGCAGACACGCCGCCGATCAGCCGGGCGTACGTCACCTCCTACCTTGACGCGAACGCGTTCGAAACGGCGCTCCAGCTGCGCCACGAACTGGACCCGACAATCCCGGTGGTGGTTGCGCTGTCCCGGCTTCACGGAGTTGCCGGGCTGCTGGACGACGTCAAAGAGGCCGGCGCGCTGTCGAACATCGACGTCTTTGCGAGCATGGAACGGAGCTGCACCGCAGAACTCGTGCGGGGCGGGTCGTTCGAGCCGATGGCGCAGGCCATTCATGAACGCTGGCGCCAAGAAGCAATCGCCAAAGGCGAGACTGCACCCACGTGGCAGGAGCTTGACGAATCCCGCAAGGAGTCCAGCCGCGACCAGGCGCGCCACATCCCGATCCATTTGCGCAAGGTTGACTGTGCTATCGCACCGTTACGTGACTGGGAAGCGAAGGATTTCACCTTCACCGATTCAGAAATCAAAATCCTGGCAATCGCCGAACATGAGCGTTGGAACCGCGAACGCATCGCCGATGGCTGGACGCTGGCCGACGAGAAGAATGTCGAACGGAAGGAGACCCCGTATCTGCTGCCGTGGGAGCAGCTAAAAAAGCTGTACCCGGACACCGCCAAATTAGACCCTCTGTATATCAGAGCGGTGCCCGCCATTCTCGCTTCGGCGGGCCTGCAGATCATTCGCATCCCCGCCGAGTAGGACCCGCTCACAGCATCCGTCGGCGTGGCGCATTCCAACCCGAGTACTGCGCTTCGATGCCATCATCTTTACTGCGCCCCAAGCAGGAAGAGAGGTCGAATGCGACGCAGCGCCGCACCTTCCCGCTCGGTGCAAGCCGCGCTGTTAGCTGTTGCTCTGATATTCCTCGGGTGGCTATGCATCCTGGCGGCCCGTGCCTCCGCCGCCGACCGGTTGCCGAACTGGTTGAGGTGGTTTGGCCGCCCGGGATCGGCTACGACGATCGCGATCGTGGTAGGCGTGGTCGTCGTGCTGTGCGTGCTGAGCTTTCGTACGCACAGTGCCCGTCGGTCGGGCAACGTTCCGGTCGTGGTCGTGGCCGGCCTTGCCGCGACGGGCGCCGTACTGGGCTTCAGCTCATATTGGAGTTGCCACGATGCCACTCATCCGGTCTTCTTTCAGCCATTGATCTGGACCGTCTCATTAGTAAAAGGCGGCGTAAGCGATTTCTCGCTGGGCGGGCACGTCTGCCCCAGCCCCACCCCGGACGGTCTGTGGGTTGCGCGGCTCGCAGCGCTGGGCGCGATTTTCTTCGGCCTCGCCGGTGTAGTGATCGCATTGTTCCGGTCACAGGTGGACCGACTGCGCGCCAGCCTCGCTCACTCGGTCACCGCCGTTGTTGGTATCGACGACGAAACCCGGTCCATGGTCAGTGCGATCGCCAGGACAATGAACCGGCGCAGCACATTGGTCGTCATCACTGCCGGACCCGATGAGCCGGGAGTACACGAGGCCAGAATCCATGGTGGCCGGGTGGTATCGGTGGACTTCAACGCTCCGGACGCCCTCAAATCGCTGTCGCTGTGGCGGAACCTCCAGCGGCTCTACCTCATGTCAGCCGATCCGATGACCAACCAATTATGGCTGGACGCGATCACGGGCGCCCTATCCGCAGTCGGTCACAAGCAGCGGCTGCCCCTCACCGTGCGCGTAGACAATCCGTGGCAAGCCGAGGCGTGGCGCGCCCAGCAGCTCGGCGGATCCGACACCCGATGGGCGGCCGACGCCGTTGGCAAATACGAGGTCACTGCTCGCTGGCTACTCGAAAACATTATTTCGACAGCCACCGTTGAGCGTGTATTTATCTGCGGCACATCAGAATTAACGTTAGCACTGTGTGCGGACTTGACTCGCCGACAGCTGGAATACGACTACTACTCCACACCGGGCGAAACCGTGTTGCCAACAGTGAACCTGGTCGGCTCAGACGCCGAGGAGTACCGACAGGATCACGAATTCCATCGCAGGCAAGTCGGTTTCGTGTCAACCGGGCCGACCATCGACGCCACACTGCAGGCACCGACCGTGTCAGTCCTGATGAGCCTGATCGGAGAAACAGACGGGTCAACCAACGCCGTGATATTCGTCGACGACAAGGCGCACGGACCGTCCACGGCAAGATCAATCGGTACCAGGCTGGCTGCGCGTTTTCCGACCATGCCCATTTACATCTGGGACAACGACGCCCAGATGGCCGAAGACCCGTTACCCATCGTCGGCCGGCTACGGACGTACCGACTGGCGCTCGATATTCCCGAGGGACAAGCCCAGGATGTCTGGGAACGAGCGGCGAAGCTGATTCACCAGCGCTACATTGCCGACATCGGACCGGAGCCGAACCCTCCCCCCGCGAGGTTGCCGTGGCCACAGCTTGACGACTTCTACCGCGAGTCGAATCGACGCCAGGTCCGCAATGCGCTGTGGATGGTGGAGCAGATCGCCGAACACACCTGGAACACGTGGGGCCGCCCTCCGGAGCCGCTGGGTGTGCACGACATGGCCGGATTGACCGCGTTGCAACGGCTCGCGCGCATGGGCTTTGATCACGACGCCGCGATGAAAATGGCAAAGGCGGAACACGAAAGCTGGTGCCGCTACTATCGCCGCAACCACTGGAAGTACGGCGCCGTCCGCAATGACGAGAACCGAATCCACAACAAGCTCGTTGAGTGGTCCGCGGTCGAAGCCGACGAGGAGTTGCTCAAGTCCGCGGTGTCGAGCCTGGCGGCTACCCTGTGGAGCCTGCGCCAGCTCGGCTATCGCTCACGTCCGGTGTGGCGCCCGTTCACCCGGGTCGGAACGGTCATCGCCGAACAGCGAAACACACGCTGGACGTGGACGTCGCAGTCCGGTGAGACCATGCAGGCCAACGCCGGAGACTGGCAGGTCGAGGACGATGGGGAGACCTGGTCGGTACGCGATGACATCTTCCGAACCAGTTATGAGCATGTCGCGGGCAACCAATGGCGAAGGCGCGGAGATGTTTTAGCTCGACCAGCGCGGCCGGGCGAGACCATCGAGACCCTGGAAGGAGCGACGACAGCCGCCGACGGCGACTGGGTGGTGCGGGGCGCCGGAGGTGAGGAATGGCCCGTTCCCGCCCGCGACTTCGCGGAGCGCTATACCGAACTCGAGGCGCCCGCAGCCGCGACCGCGAACCCCTAAGGACTTGATCGCCGAGGAACCGGGTCCCTACTCCATCGACACCATCATCTGCGCGCCGTCTGTCAACGCCGCGTCGAACGCGTCGTGGGTCCCAGCGTAGAAATTGAATAGGCTCGACATGCCGGTTGTGGCGTTGTACAGCGTCACCCATCCGCCGTAGATCTGGCCTGTGCCCTGATTGGTTTGGATGTCAGCGGTGTAGTCGACCTCGAGCAGCTGTTGGAAGTTTTTGCCCTGCAACTTCTGCGGCTGCGCCGGGTACTGCTGCACGTTGGTGAACCCGGAACTCTGGATGTTGTGGTTGATCAGGAAGGTTGACTCTTGTCCGATGTCCGAGGTGTTCGCGCTACCCGCGTTAACGAACAGGCCGGCGCTTTGGTTGCCCTTGATGAGGTCGGCGGATTGCTGACCTTGGCGGATAACCTTCCATCCGGGAGCGACGGTCATGCTGTTTCCGTCCACCAGGTTGATGGTGCTGGCGGCGCCGGCCGCCAGCGGCGTAGAAATCGACGCCAATCCGATATCCCCCCAACGGCTTTCGGCGGAGCCGTCCATCGTTCGGCGGATGGACCCGACCGCTGACGCACTGTGCGGAGCGATACGACTGCTGCCACCCTGCCCCGGCGGCGTGGGATTCGTTGCAGCACCGCCCAATACCACCGCGACGCTGACTACCGCGGCAATCACGACGACTACCGCCACCACAGCGGCGACCAACCCGGCATGCAGTCGATGCTCTGCCTGCCCGGCCACCGGCACGCCCGTCTCCGCACCGGGGTCGGCGAGCAACGCCGCGTGCAGCCCGTCACGAGCCGCGGCCAGACCCGCCCCGGCCAGCACCAACGCCACCAGCGCGGTCAACACGATGCCGCGGGTCCCGTACGGCTGCAACAAGGTGGTCGCCAATTCATAGGCCACCATCAACACCAATCCCTGGATCACGCCGGCGACCGGACCGGCTCCCAGCCGGCGCAATCCCAACACACCGACCATGGCCGCCGTCGCCAGCACGATCGGCTGCAAGAAGCCCAGCGTCAAAGAAATGAACGCGACGTGCGCCGGATCCCCCGCTGTGGCGTGCACATGCGTGAACGCTCCATGCTGGACCACCACGCTGAGCCCCAACGACAGCGCCGCGCCACTGAGCGAGCACGCCACCACCACATCCATCGGATGCCGGAATGCCGAGCGCGCGCTGACCGCCCACGGGGCGATCACCACCGCCACAAACGCCGCCACCGGCACCAGCACACCCAATTCAAGAATGCGGTTGACCGGCGGCAGGTGGTAGCCCGTCGAACCCGCCGCCACCAGCTTGATGAAATGGGTCTCCAGCAGCCCGACTCCGACACCGAGCAACACCGAAAGCCCAAAGGCCACAACGATCAGCGTGAGCGGCTCGTCGTGCCACAACCGGTGATCGTGGATGTAGACCAACACGGCCGCCGGCAATGCCACTGCTGTCAACACCAGCGCCACCGGCAGCGACCCCAACCCCGCGGCGATCAACGCCGCCAACAACGCCAACGCGATGACGTTGCGGTACACATGATGACGCGCTGCTGCCAAATGCGGCATCAACGTCCCGATCACGGCAACTTGGCGAGGCGACCCTTGCGGCGTCGGACTACTCGGGCTACTCGGGCTGACCATTTCATACCTCCAGGGGCGGAATTGCGCGCAGAAGCCTACGGCCAAACGCGACGCAACACGGCCAAATCAGGTCAACTCATCGTCCGGCTGACGCGGCCGTCAGCCCAGCTTCGACATCCAGCCGTGGGTGTCGGCGAAAGTTCCGCGCTGAATGCCGGTCAGCGTGTCACGCAGCGCCATCGTCACCTCACCGGATTCGCCGTCGCCGATGGTGAATTCGCTCTCGCCGTACTTCACGTGTGAAATCGGAGTGATCACCGCGGCAGTGCCGCACGCGAACACCTCGGTGATTTCGCCGGCGGCGGTCTTTTTCTGCCACTCGTCGATATCGATCTTGCGCTCCTCGACGGCAAAGCCAGCGTCAGTTGCCAACTGCAACAAGGAATCCCGAGTTATGCCCGGCAACAGCGAGCCGGACAGCTCAGGGGTGACCAGCCGGGCCGATCCGCCGCTGCCGAACACGAAAAAGATGTTCATCCCGCCCATCTCTTCGATGTAGCGGCGTTCGACGGCATCCAGCCACACCACTTGTTCGCAACCGTTGTCGGCGGCCTCCGCTTGTGCGACCAACGACGCCGCGTAATTTCCGCCGAACTTCGCCGCTCCGGTGCCGCCCGGGCTGGCGCGCACGTATTCCGTTGACACCCACACGGTGACCGGTTTGATGCCGTGTTTGAAGTAGGCGCCGGACGGTGAGGCGATCACCAGGTAGCGATACCGCTTCGACGGGCGTACCCCCAGCCCCGGCTCGGTGGCGAAGACGAACGGCCGTAGGTACAAGGACTCCTCGCCGCCGGCCGGCGGAACCCACGCCTTGTCGACGACGATCAGTTGCCGCAATGACTCAATGAACAGTTCGTCGGGCAATTCGGGGATCGCGATCCGCCGCGCCGAGGACCGCATCCGCGCGGCGTTGGCCTCGGCGCGGAACGACACGATCGACCCATCCGGCCATCGGTAGGCCTTAAGTCCCTCAAATATCTCCTGCGCATAATGCAGCACGATCGCCGACGGATCCAGCTCAATCGGGCCGTAGCCGATGACCCGCGCATCGTGCCAACCCTGTCCATCGGTGTAATCGATCGACACCATGTGGTCGGTGTGATACCTGCCGAAACCGGGGTCGGCCAGTATCGCGTCGCGTGCCTCGTCGCTGGTCGGGTTTGTGG
>NZ_JBAPPI010000827.1:0-5738 GCF_049280035.1 Mycobacterium sp.
CAGGTAGGCGTTGACCGTCAGCGGCGCACCCAGCCCCAGTTCCTCGGCGCGCGGCAGCAGGTCGTCGCCTTCGACGTGGGCGACCCGGGCCTGGATACCCACCCGCTCGGCCAGGCTGCGGATCGCGTCGGCGAGGCCGGCGGGATTCAGGCCGCCGGCGTTGGCGACGATGCGCACCCCGCGGTCGTGTGCCAGCCCCAGGCACTCCTCGAGCTGCGTCAGGAAGGTCTTGGCGTAGCCGCGATCAGGGTGCTTCATCCGGTCGCGGCCGAGGATCAGCATGGTCAGCTCGGCCAGGTAATCACCGGTGAGGTAATCCAGGTCTCCGCCGGTCAGCATCTCGCGCATTGCGGAGTGCCGGTCCCCGTAGAACCCCGAGCAGTTCCCAATGCGGACCGCGGTGCTCAATGGCGCCACTCTCCCCCGCAAGCGGGAGGTGCCCCCACCTCATCGCTTCGCTCTGCATCGTCGTCGGCGCAGGCCATGCGTGTCGTCCTTCCTCCAGCCTCCAGCTGGACGCAACCAACCAACCGGTAGGTTAGCGGGTACCGCGGGTGTCACGTCAAGGATGCTCCCTTTCTCCTCCGCCACGTTCGGGTGCCGATTTTTGTGCGCAGCAGGTCACCGACTACTATCGGGAGTAACTTCGCCGTCGAGGCTGCTCGCGCGGCGACCCCTCTTCCAGTAGTAAGGCCCGATTATGGCTGTGCCAAAGCGCAGGATGTCGCGCGCGAACACCCGGAGTCGGCGCGCGCAGTGGAAGGCTGCCAAGCCCGAACTTGTGGGTGTGACGGTGGCCGGCCAGCACCACAAAGTGCCGCGCCGGTTGCTCAAGGCGGCGCGCCTCGGCCTGATTGACCTGGATCGCCGCTAACTTTTTCGCCATGAGTCCCGCCGCCCGGCAACGACGCCGGCAGCACCGCAACCTGACGAGGAGCAGGGCAATTAACCCCTGCGCCTCTCAGGACGCTCTCAGGCGATTGGATGAAACTGGTGGCCGTGCGAATTCTTATCGTTGACGACGATCGAGCGGTGCGCGAGTCATTGCGCCGGTCGCTTTCCTTCAATGGCTATTCGGTGGCATTGGCGGAAGACGGCGTAGAGGCCCTTGAGATGATCGCCGCAGATCGGCCCGACGGGCTCGTTCTCGACGTCATGATGCCGCGGCTGGACGGCCTGGAGGTATGCCGTCAGCTGCGCAGCACCGGGGACGATCTGCCGATCCTGGTGCTGACCGCCCGCGACACGGTTTCCGAGCGGGTCGCCGGCCTCGATGCCGGCGCCGACGACTATCTGCCCAAGCCGTTCGCGCTCGAAGAGTTGCTGGCCCGGCTGCGGGCCCTGCTGCGCCGAACCAAGATCGACGATTCCGGCGAATCGGTGGCGATGACGTTCGGGGACCTCACCCTCGATTCGGTGACCCGTGAAGTCACTCGCGGGCAACGCCAGATCAGCCTCACCCGCACCGAGTTCGCTCTTTTGGAGATGTTGATCGCCAATCCGCGACGGGTGCTGACTCGCAGCCGGATTCTCGAGGAGGTGTGGGGTTTTGACTTTCCCACCTCAGGCAACGCGCTGGAAGTGTATGTCGGATACCTGCGTCGCAAGACCGAAGCAAATGGAGAGCCGCGGTTGATCCACACCGTGCGAGGCGTGGGTTACGTGCTGCGCGAAACACCGCCCTAATGCCCTTGTTCCACCGGCGAAGTCGAGCTCAGCTGCGTGCCAGCACCTCGTTGTCGCTGCGGTGGCGGGTGATGCTGCTGGCGATGTCGATGGTGGCGATGGTGGTCGTCCTGATGGCCGTCGCCGTATACGCGGTGATCTCCGCGGCGCTGTACAAGGACATCGACAACCAGCTGCAGAGCCGGGCTCAGCTGTTGATCGCCAGCGGATCGTTGGCCGCCGATCCCGCGAAGGCCATTGAGGGCACCGCGTATTCGGATGTCAATGCGATGCTGGTGAACCCCGGCCGATCGATCTTCACGGCCAACCAGGAGGGCCAGACACTGCCGGTCGGACCGCCGGAAAAGGCGGTGATCCGCGGCGACCTGTTCATGTCGCGGCGTACGGCGGCCGATCAGCGGGTACTGGCAGTACACCTGCCGAATGGCAGTTCGCTGCTGATCTCCAAGAGCCTGGCGCCGACCGACGCGGTGATGACGAAGCTGCGCTGGGTGCTGTTGATTGTCGGCGGGGTTGGCGTCGCGGTCGCCGCGGTTGCCGGTGGGATGGTCACCCAGGCCGGGCTGCGTCCGGTGGGCCGGCTGACCGAGGCGGCCGAACGGGTGGCGCGCACCGACGATCTGCGGCCCATCCCGGTATTCGGCAGCGACGAGCTGGCCCGGCTGACCGATTCATTCAACTCGATGCTGCGTGCTCTGGCCGAATCTCGGGAGCGTCAGACCCGCCTGGTCGCCGATGCGGGTCACGAACTGCGCACCCCGCTGACATCGTTGCGCACCAACGTCGAACTGCTGATGGCGGCGATGGCACCGGGTGCGCCGCCACTGCCCGAACAAGAGATGGCCGATCTGCGCACCGACGTGATCGCGCAGATCGAGGAATTGTCCACGCTGGTAGGCGATTTGGTGGACCTCACCCGAGACGACGCTGGCGAAGTGATTCAGGAGCCGGTCGACGTCGCCGACGTCATCGACCGTTCCCTGGAGCGAGTGCGACGGCGCCGCAACGACGTTGAGTTCGATGTCGACGTGACGCCTTGGCAGGTCGACGGCGACCCTGCGGGCCTGTCGCGTGCAGTGCTGAACCTGATGGACAATGCCGCCAAGTGGAGTCCGTCAGGCGGGACCGTCGGTGTCAAGCTCAGGCAGTTGAACGCGACGCACGCCGAGTTGGCGGTGTCCGACCACGGACCGGGGATCCCGGCGGCTGAGCGTGCACTGGTGTTCGAGCGGTTCTTCCGCTCGACCACGGCGCGGGCGATGCCCGGCTCAGGGCTTGGGCTGGCGATCGTCAAACAGGTCGTGCTCAATCACGGCGGGGCGCTTCGCGTCGAAGAGACCGTCCCGGGCGGTGAGCCGCCGGGAACGTCGATCTACGTGTTGCTGCCGGGGCGGCCGATCCCGACATCGAAGTACCGGATTGCTGAGGCAACTGCGGCGGATGTTAACGCATCGTCAAATCCGGGGAACTCTGTAGGTCCAGCGAACGTTGTCTCAGTCGAATCTCAGACCAAGCAGGCAGGGTAGTAATCCAGTTACTGTTAAGCCTGAACCGACTGTCCAAGGAAAGAGCGACCTAGCGACATGACGAATCACCCGAGGTATTCGCCACCGCCGCAGCAGCCCGGGTACAACCCGGTGCCCGATCAGCGTGGGGCCCCAGGCTATTCCGGCCATGGGCAGCAGCAAACGTATCCTCAGCCCTTCGACTGGCGCTACGGCCAGCAGCCGCACTACCGGCAGCCGTACGGTTCTTTCGGTGGCGGTCAGGGCGGCCCGCCGCCGCAACCGGGCATGCCGCGAAAGCGTTCTCGCGCAGGAGGATTGGCTGTCGGCGCATTGGCGATCGCAGTCGTATCAGCCGGCATCGGCGGTGCGGCGGCGTCGGTAATCGAACACAACGGGCAGCTCCCTTCCATCGCCGATGGAACGTCACTGGGTGGGGCGGCTCCCAGCGTGCCGGCCGCCAACGCCCCGGTAGGCACCGTCGAACAGGTCGCCGCCAAGGTGGTACCCAGCGTGGTCATGCTCGAAACCGATCTCGGTCGGCAGTCCGAGGAGGGTTCGGGCATCATCTTGTCTTCCGACGGGCTGATCCTGACCAACAACCACGTCGTCGCCACAGCGGCCAATCCCGGTCACGCCGGTCCGCCGCACGCGCCGCCGCCCGAAGGCCACGCGCCGCCGCCGGAAGGCGTTGGCCCCCGGGACCCGGACAGCGAGCGTCCCAGCGCAACGCCGAAGACCACGGTGACCTTCTCTGACGGGCGCACCGCAGAGTTCACCGTGTTGGGGGCAGACCCCACCACCGACATCGCCGTCGTTCGGGTGAAAGGTGTTTCCGGCCTGACGCCGATCACCCTCGGGTCGTCGGCGAATTTGCGCGTCGGTCAGCCGGTGGTGGCGGTCGGGTCGCCGCTGGGCCTGGAGGGCACGGTGACCACCGGCATTGTCAGCGCACTCAACCGGCCGGTGTCGACGACTGGCGAGACGGGTAACCAGAACACCGTTCTTGACGCGATTCAGACCGACGCCGCGATCAACCCCGGTAACTCCGGCGGCGCGTTGGTCAACATGAGCGGACAGTTGGTTGGCGTCAACTCGGCGATTGCCACGCTGGGCGGCGATTCGTCCGATGCGCAGAGCGGTTCGATCGGACTTGGCTTCGCCATTCCGGTCGATCAGGCCAAGCGCATCGCCGACGAGTTGATCAAGACCGGAACAGCGTCGCATGCGTCACTGGGCATTCAGGTCACCAACGACAAGGGCACACCCGGCGCCAAAGTTGTTGAGGTGGTGCCGAACGGAGCGGCGGCAGCCGCCGGCCTGCCCAGCGGAGTCGTGGTGACCAAGATCGACGACCGTCCGGTCAACAGCGCTGACGGCTTGGTTGCCGCCGTGCGATCCAAGGCGCCTGGCGAGAAAGTCACGCTCACATTCAAGGATCCCTCGGGCGATAACAAGACCGTGCAGGTCACTCTGGGCAAGGCGCAGCAGTGATGAGAGTCCCCGCATCGTGGTCGGACCCCAGATATACGGTTGCAACTATGGAACAGGGCGCGGAGTTGGTTGGCAGGGCACTTGTCGTCGTCGTCGACGACCGGACCGCGCACGGCGATGAGGACCACAGCGGGCCACTGGTCACCGAGCTGCTCACCGAAGCGGGATTCGTTGTCGACGGCGTAGTGGCCGTCGCCGCCGACGAGGTGGAGATCCGCAACGCGCTGAACACCGCGGTGATCGGGGGAGTCGACCTGGTGGTATCGGTCGGTGGCACCGGCGTGACGCCGCGCGATGTAACCCCGGAAGCAACCAAAGAAATTCTTGATCGCGAGCTGCTCGGCATCTCCGAGGCCATCCGAGCCTCGGGCTTGTCCTCCGGCATCATCGATGCCGGCTTGTCACGTGGTCTGGCCGGGATCTCCGGGAGCACGCTGGTGGTCAACCTCGCCGGTTCGCGATACGCGGTGCGCGACGGCATGGCGACGCTGAATCCACTGGCGACGCAGATCATCGGCCAACTCTCAAGCTTGGAGATCTGACACCGGAATGGCCAAGCCAGGCAGCGACGACCCGAGCTTGCTCAACCGGGTATTCGGGACAGAGCTGCCGCAAGAGTCGACCGATGAGCGTGATCGCGACATCGATGATCGCGAGCAGTGGCTGAGGGAGAACGTACCCCCGCACCACGGGTGAACACCCAACTCGAAGATGTCACGGCATGAATACCCTTGCATGACTAATTCGCCGCAAAGCCCGCAATCACCGTCGTACGGACATACGGTTTTTCCGGGCGATCTTGTGCCGTCCTAGAAATTCGTGGCGATGGAGGTGGCTTTCGTGTTGAAAGGATTCAGAGATTTCGTAATGCGGGGTGACGTGATCACCGTCGCTGTCGGGTTGGTGGTGGCCCTGGCTTTCTCGAACCTGGTCAAGGCTTTCACCGACAGTGTGATCAATCCGCTGGTCGCCGCAGCACAGCCCCATACCACCTTCGGGTTGGGCTGGCAGCTCGGCAATGCAGGCAACAAGGAGACTTTCGTCGACATGGGA
>NZ_JBAPPI010000828.1:0-5638 GCF_049280035.1 Mycobacterium sp.
GATCGCCACCGCGCTCACCGAAGCCAAAACGATTATCACGGTCATGGCCCCGTACGCCGCAAAGCACTACTTCGAAGGCATAGGTGGAGAAGCCGTCGGGATCATTAAAGACACCTTCTGGACCCACAGTTTGCCGCGGGCGATTATCGACCCGGTCGGCTGGTACCAAGACGTTGCTGCCGAAGTCACCTCGGTTGGGCAGCTGACTGGATTGGATGGCTTTCAGAGCTTCAAAGAGGGTTGGAAGGATCTTGGCAAGGGAGTCACCCACTGGGACGAGTGGAGCACAGATCCCTTCAGGGCAGGCGGCGAAACGGTTGTCGACGGCATCACCTTGCTGCTCCCGGGCGGCCCCATATCAAAACTGCCCAAGCTGGGCCGGGCCGCGGCAGACGCCGCCAGAGGGCTCAAGGGACTCCGCGCGCCCAAGCCGCGCCCGATACGCCCTGAACCGCCTGCAAAGACGCCGGCACCTCCTCACGAACAACCGCGGAGCGAACCACCCAAGGGCGGACGCCCAGCGCCCGCGCCGACGCCGCACGTCCCCGCCCCACGTGGCCCAACCGAGTCCAAGCCTCCAGTAGCCAAAAAGCCTGGCCCAAGTGAGGGGCCCAAGCCACCGCTGGAGTCAGCACCATCGAGGCCTGGGCACGAGCCGCCCAGCGGCGAACATTCGCCGGGCCCCCCTCCCTCGGCGCCACCGCCGGCCTCACCCGGCGCATCTCCCCCTCACTCGGCACCGATGCCTGGCGCTGCAACACCCGGTCCCCGCCTGCCAGACGGTGGGCACCCACACGAATCACCGCACGGCGGGGCACCTGACGACCACCAGCCCCGGCCCGCCGACGAGGACTCGCCTCACCAGACCGAGGAGGGCCACCCTGGGGATAACGTCGTTGGTCCCTATCGATTGCCGTCTCCGGAACTAGTCACACCTCCGCCCGATGGCGCATTCTTCTGGTCGGGAAGAACCTCCGAGGGGATAGGAATAGGGCCTCAGTCAGCCGGCGGCAACGGGAGCGCCGATTTGTTTGCAGCATCGCATAGCGGAACCACTCTCGAAGGACTGTTGAAGCGGAACGGCGTGAAAACACCCTTTTTTGATTTTACTGATCCCGCCTCGCAAGAATGGTGGTCGAAGGTCTCCGGAATGTATGCGGAGAATGCCAGAGGTGAGGTGTACGCAGTCGTCGGATCAAATTTGCGTCCGGGGGGTGTCTGGGAAACCGTTGAGCTTCCAAGACTTATCGGTAATCCGAACGTCACTAAGATCGTGGTGATTGATCCTGAGACCGGTCTTCAAAAGACTATATTTGAGCGCTGAAAGGGTTGACCAGTGGACAGTGAAGCCATCAACACGGCGATTGTCGTAGCTATCAAGGATTCAGCGGTTCCACGCATCGACGAGGAGAAGGTGGTCGAAAATTTTGGAACTACGCAAGGCGAAGTACTCACCACAAAGATCTCTGAGTTAGTGCGCGAGGCTGTCGGCATGCCAATTGAGTGGGGAGACATGACCTTAGAGGAAGGTGTAAACGACATCCTTCGGCGCTTCCACGACAGGCATCCGGAACTTTCACACGAAGCGCTGCATGAGATTGGCAGATGCGTCGGCTGGAATCTTCGTTGACCATGGCCGGCGTTCGAAGCGATAACCTGCGTTCGGCATCAGACTCCGCTTCTAGGGGCCGACGCTGTCTTCTCCCCCACAACAGCGGCTCTGCCAAACAACCGAACGCGCCGAGGGCGGATAGTGTTGAACCGTGAGCGCTCCCGGCGGCCCGGGCACTGTCGAACCAGGCCCCCACGCAGAATCCAGTCCGGTTGAACTGGATCTGGAGACGCTGGCCGCCAACGCCAGTGCCGACCGTGCGCTGGATGACGTCCAGACCGACGAGGCCGCCGGGCCCGAGCAGCCGCCGGTCGACCTGACCGCGGCAGCGTTCTTCGACGTGGACAACACACTTGTGCAGGGTTCGTCGCTGCTGCATTTCGGCCGCGGCTTAGCCGCTCGCAAGTACTTCACCTATCGCGACGTGATCGGATTCGTGTACGCGCAAGCCAAGTTTCAGCTCATCGGCCGGGAGAACAGCGACGACGTCGCCGCCGGCCGGCGCAAGGCTCTGGCCTTCATCGAAGGCCGATCCACCGAAGAGCTGGTTCGCCTCGGCGAAGAGGTCTACGACGAAATCATCGCCGACAAGATCTGGGCCGGCACCCGCGATCTGGCCCAGATGCACCTTGACGCCGGCCAGCAGGTCTGGCTGGTCACCGCCACGCCGTATGAACTCGCCATCACCATCGCCCGCCGACTCGGCCTGACCGGCGCGCTGGGCACCGTTGCCGAGTCAGTCGACGGCGTGTTCACCGGCCGGCTGGTAGGTGAGATCCTGCACGGCCCCGGCAAGGCGCACGCGGTGCGCTCGCTTGCCATCCGCGAGGGCCTCAATCTCAAACGCTGCACCGCTTACTCCGACAGCTACAACGACGTGCCGCTGCTCTCCCTGGTCGGGACCGCCGTCGCTATCAACCCCGACAGCCATTTGCGCGATCTGGCTCGCAAACGCGGCTGGGAGATCCGCGACTTCCGGACTGCGCGCAAGGCCGCCCGGATCGGAGTGCCGTCGGCGCTAGCGCTGGGCGCAGCGGGCGGCGCACTGGCCGCGGTGGCCTCTCGACGACAATCACGCTGATAAGCTGCGCCGCTGAGCAACCCTAAGAGTGGAGATCAGCGCATGTCACTTCCCGAGGGCGCCGAAGAACTCATCGGAACGCATTACCGATTCCCGGACTACTTCGAGGTCGGACGAGAAAAGGTCCGCGAGTTCGCGCAGGCCGTCAAGGACGACCATCCGTCGCACTACTCCGAGGCGTCGGCCGCCGAGGCCGGTTACGACAGCACTGTGGCGTCGCTCACCTTCCTTGCGGTCGCCGGACGGCGTGTTCAGCTGGACGTCTTCACCAAGTTCGACATCCCGATCAACCTCGCGCGGGTGCTGCACCGGGACCAGAAATTCGTCTTCCACCGGCCGATCATGGCCGGTGACCGGCTGTACTTCGACACCTATCTGGACTCGGTCATCGAGTCCCACGGCACCGTGATCGCCGAGATCCGCAGCGAGGTCACCGACGCCGATGCGAACCCGATAATCACCAGCATCGTGACCATGTTGGGCGAGTCGTCCAACCCGGACGCGAACGCCGAGGCGACAATTGCTGCAATTGCATCCATCCGCGGCTCCGCCTAGTGTCAGCCGGGAACTTTTAGGGGGAGAGCAACACCGATGAGCACGGATCTCACGCCGCATTTTGACGACGTCCAGTCGCACTACGACCTGTCCGACGACTTCTACCGGCTCTTCCTGGACCCCAGCCACACCTACAGCTGCGCGTACTTCGAGCGCGACGACATGACGCTTGAAGAGGCTCAGCTGGCCAAGATCGACCTGTCGCTGGGCAAGCTGGGTCTAGAACCCGGAATGACGCTGCTCGACGTCGGCTGCGGCTGGGGCGCCACCTTGCGGCGCGCCATCGAGCGGTATGACGTCAACGTGATCGGCTTGACCTTGAGCAAGAACCAGGCCGCCCATGCCCAGGACTCGCTGGACGAGCTGGACAGCCCACGTTCCAAGCAGGTGCTGCTGCAAGGCTGGGAGCAATTTCACAAGCCGGTGGATCGGATCGTCTCGATCGGCGCGTTCGAGCACTTCGGCCGCGACCGCTACCCCGACTTCTTCAAGATGGCGTATACGGTGCTGCCGGCCGGCGGCGTGATGATGTTGCACACCATCATCAAGCCGACTAACGAGGAGTTCGCCGCACGTGAGCTACCGCTCACCATGAAGCTCATCCGGTTCTCCAAGTTCATCATGGAGGAAATCTTTCCCGGCGGGGATCTGCCGCAGGCCACGGCGGTTGAAAAGCACGCGACCAACGCGGGCTTTACGCTCACCAAGATGCAGCCGCTGAGGCTGCACTATGCGCGCACGCTGGAAATCTGGGCTCAGGCGCTGGAAGCGCGCAAGGACGAGGCCATCGCGATCCAGTCCGACGAGGTCTACGACCGCTACATGAAATACCTCACCGGCTGCGCGGAGCTATTCCGCACCGGCTACACCGACGTCTGCCAGTTCACGTTGGTCAAACCGGCCGACTAGAGGTCGGACTACTGCACCAAGCGGTCGGGTCGGGTGTAGACATTCATCGACTCGCCGCGCAGGAACGCGACCAGGGTCAACCCGGACTGGCTGGCCAAGTCGACGGCCAGCGACGACGGCGCCGACACCGCAGCCAGCACCGGAACGCCGGCCATCACCGCTTTCTGCGTGAGCTCAAACGACACCCGGCCGCTGACCAGTAGCACAGTGCCGGTCAGCGGGATGCGGTTGGTTTCGAGTGCCCAGCCCAGGACCTTGTCGACGGCATTGTGCCTGCCGATGTCCTCGCGGACGGCCAAGATCGCACCGTCTGTGCTGAACAGGGCGGCGCCGTGCAGCCCGCCGGTGGTGGCGAAGACTTTCTGTGCGTCACGCAGCCGATCTGGCATCGCCGAGAGCGTGGCGGCGCTGACCACCGACGGGTCGTCGCCGGGACAGTAGCGGCTGGTCAGCCGCACCGCCTCCAGCGACGCTTTGCCGCACACGCCACACGAGGAGGTGGTGTAGAAATTGCGCGTCACATCGACCTCAGGCATCGAAACCTCATCGGCCAGGGTCACATCGAGCACGTTGTAGGTGTTGCGCCCATCCTCGGTGGCGCCGCGGCAATACCGGACAGTGCGCACGTCGTCACGGCAATTGATCACCCCCTCGGTCAACAAAACGCCTTGCGCCAGTTCGACATCGGCGCCGGGGGTGCGCATGGTTACGGTGATAGCACGGCCATTGACCCGAATCTCCAACGGCTCCTCAACGACCAGGGTGTCGGGTCGGTCGACAGCGTCGCCAGCGTTGACGTGATGCACCCGCCGACGCGCCGTTACCCGGCCCACGAGGCTTGCCTTTGCTGACTTTGCGGCGCCTGCTGCCCAGGCTCCAGCCTGATTACGATCGCCTTCGACGCCACCGTCCGCAGCGGACCCGTCGATGTCAGCCCGCGCTGCAGCGACACCATCACCGCCCGCACACCGGCCGCCTCTGTTTTGCGAGCGGCGGCCACCGTGTGCTCGTCGTAAACCACTTCGGTGTCGCGCCGACGGCGGGTGCGGCGGCTTCGATACTTCACCGGCCGATAGACCTCAGCCGAAGAACATGTTGCGGCGCCCGGCCAGCAGTTGATACAGCGTCTGCTGGATGGTTTCGCGCACCTGGTCGGTCAGCTCGAAGGTGACCATGGGATCGTCGGCGTCGGCGCCGTCGTAGCGCGCGGTGGGAATCGGCTCGCCAAAGGCGATGTGCCACTTCGACGGCAGCGGCACCAGCCCGGCCGGACCGGCCAGCGGAAACAGCGGGGTGATCGGGAAGTACGGCAGGCCGAACAGTCGCGCCAACAGCCTGACGTCGGCCAGCATTGGGTAGATCTCCTCGGAGCCGACGATCGAGCACGGCACGATCGGTGCTTTGGTGCGCAGCGCCGCCGCCACGAAGCCGCCGCGGCCGAACCGTTGCAGCTTGTAGCGGTCCTTGAAGCGCTTACCCAG
>NZ_JBAPPI010000829.1:0-4524 GCF_049280035.1 Mycobacterium sp.
GACTTCGCGACATGCCAGCGGTCTGTACGGGTATGGCTCGCAGGAGAAAAATCACCACCAGCATGCAGGTCAGCCTGGACGGGTTGGCCGAACGTCCAAGCGGTGCAACCGACTGGATCGGCACCAATCCCGACACCTTTGACTGGGAGCTGCTGGACCGGATCGACGCGTGCGTGCTCGGCAGCGGAATGTACCCGGACTACGAGCAATATTGGCGCACGATCAACACCGATCCGGACCAGCCGTTGGTGGCGACGGGATCGGCTCCGACGACTGATGAAGTCCGTTACGCCGAATTAGCCAATCGCACGGCGCATTACGTCCTCAGCAGTAGCTCAAGCCGCCTGGATTGGCCAGTGGCACGGGCCATCCCCGATCTCGACGCTGTGCGACGACTGCGGGAGGAGCCCGGTGGCGAGATCTATGCGGTCGGCGGTCCGACGACAGTTGCCGGTCTGCTCGACGCAGGGTTGATAGACGAACTGCGACTCAACGTGCATCCGGTGGTGCTCGGTGGCGGCACGCCATTATTCGGTCGCGTCGGTCGCGAGCATCGGCTGCAGCTGACGTCGGCGACGCCACTGGAATCGGGCGTGGTGCGACTGGTGTACCGAGTCGGCTAAGCCTTCGCCGTCAGCCCGAGATGCTCCCGCAGGGTGTGGCCGCTGTATTCGGTGCGGAACGCGCCACGCTCCTGCAATAGCGGCACCACTTGGTCGACGAAGTCGTCCAGGCCGTGCGGGGTCAGGTGCGGCACCAAGATGAATCCGTCGCAGGCGTCGGCCTGCACGTAGCGGTCGATCTCGTCCGCTATGTGAGCCGCGGTGCCGACGAATTGCTCCCGGCTGGTGACGGCGATGACCAGCTCGCGGATTGACAGCTTCTCGGCTTCGGCGCGTTCGCGGAACCTGCGAGCCACCGCGACCGGGTCGCCGTGCCGGACCCGGCCCTGGGTGATACCGGTATCGCCGGTCGGATCGACTTCAGGCAACGGCCCGTCGGGGTCGTAGCCGGAAAGGTCACGGCCCCACACTTGCTCAAGCATGGCGATCGCCGTCGCGCCGCTGACCTGCTGGTGCCGAATATGCACCGCCTTGTCGGCAGCCTCCTCGGCGGTATCGCCGAGCACGAACATCGCAGCCGGAAATACCTTGAGCTGGTCGGGATTTCGCCCATAGGAGGCCGCACGGCCTTTCACGTCGGCGTAGTAGCGCTGTCCGTCCTCCAGCGATCCGTGCAGGGTGAACAGCGCGTCGGCGTACCGGGCACCGAACGACCGGCCGTCGTCAGAGTCGCCGGCCTGCAACAGCACCGGAGATCCCTGCGGCCCGGCTGGCAGCGTCGCGACTCCGCGCACCGCGAATTGGGTTCCATCATGCTCGACGGTCCCCACGCGCGCGGGATCGACATACAGTCCGGTGTCGACGTCGGCGACTATGGCGTCGGCCGCCCAGCTGTCCCAGAATTCGCGTGCCACGGCCAGGAACTCCTCGGCGCGGCGGTAACGATCGGCGTGGTCGAGGAAGCCGCCGCGCCGGAAGTTTTCGCCGGTGAAGGCGTCCGAGGAGGTGACCATATTCCAGCCTGAGCGGCCATCCGACAGGTGGTCTAGTGTGGCGAATTGCCTTGCCACTTCGAAGGGCTCGTTGAAGGTGGTGTTGATGGTTCCGGTCAGGCCGAGCCGGTCGGTGACGGCCGCGAGTGCCGCAAGCACGGTGAAGGTGTCCGGCCGGCCCACCACGTCCAGGTCGTAGATCCGGCCCCGATGCTCACGCAGCCGCAGGCCCTCGGCCAGGAAGAAGAAGTCGAACAGCCCGCGTTCGGCGGTGCGGGCCAAATGTATGAACGAGTCGAACTCGATCTGGCTGCCCGCGGCGGGATCGGTCCACACGGTGGTGTTGTTGACGCCCGGGAAGTGGGCGGCGAGGTGAATCGGCTTGCGGTGCTTGCCTTCACGTGTGTTCATTCGCCTATCCCCCAACGCTGCGCGATCAGCTGGTGCGAACGCAGCCGGTCTTCATGGCGGTGTGTTACCGATGTGACGACCAGTTCGTCGGCGCCGGTTAGTCGTTGCAGCGCGCATAACCGGTCTGCGACCTCATCCGGATTGCCGACGAATTGCGTTTCCAGCCTGTCCTTTACCACGGGCAGTTGTTCATCGGTGAGCGGACGGCAGTCGTCAGGATCCGGGTAAGGCACGGCGCCAACACCGGTTCGGATGGAATACACCCACTGCCCGTAACCGGTGGCGAGATGCCTTGCGGTGGCATTGTCGTCGGCAACGACGATGTCGGCAGATACCACGACGTAGGGGTGCTGCAGCGTGGCCGAGGGGACGAACGAATCACGGTATGCGTCGATGGCCTCCAGCGCGGTGGCCGGGGTGATGTGATAGCTCGCCACGAACGGCAGCCCGCGCGCACCGGCCTGCCTGGCACTTTGCCCCCGGGTGCTGCCGAAGATCCACGGTGTCAGCCCGGATCGCTCCCCCGGCACCGCGTGCACGTCGAAACCCTCGACCTCGTAGGTACCGTCCAGCATCGCGATGATGTCGCCGAGTTGCTCGGCGAAGGCAGGCGCCACCGCCTCCGGCTGCTGCAAGATCCCCATGGTCGCCTGCACCCGCTCCTTATCGAGCAGCCCGCGCAGGTCGAACGGCAGTGGGATCACCACACCGTCGACTTCGCGCCACTGCCGCGGCGGGCGGGTTTTGGCCGATGGCTGCTTCGGCTTGAACCCGGTGTCGCGTCGTTGCCCCCGTCCGACGCCAAGGTCGATGCGGCCGGGATAGAAGGCGTCCAGGGTGCCAAAGCTCTCCACCACCGCAGCGGCCGTGGTGTGACTGAGCTGGATTGCAGCCGCGCCCACCCGAATCGTGTTGGTAGCGGCCGCGATCTGACCGATCAGCACTGCCGGCGCCGAGCTGGCGACGCCGACGAAGTGGTGTTCGGCGATCCAGAATCGGCGATATCCCCATTGCTCGGCACGCTGCGCCAGGTCGATGGTGTTGCGCAGGGCCGTTGCGGCGTCGCCGCCGGCGCTGATCGGCGCCAGATCCAGAATCGAAAGCGGGACCGGGGTCATGCGCCGCTCTCCTCATCGCTTCGCTCTGCATCGTCGCCGGCGCGGCTCATCGGCTCACCGTCGTATAGCGGTTGGGCGCCGTCGGCAGGCCGAGCCGTTGGCGCAACCTCTCACGCTGACCATAGCTGGTGCGAAACCGTCCGGCGCGCTGCAGCAATGGCACCACCTCATCGACGATCACCGGAAGATCGGCGGCGTTGACAGCCGGCCGCAGCCGCGCACCGTCGATGCCCAGCTGCTGCCAGCCCAGTAGCAGCTCGACTAAATCCTGTGCGCTGCCACCGAATATGAGTGCGTCAGATCCGAAATCGGAGTCGCCACCGAACGTCACTACCACGTCGGCGAAGATTTTCAGTCGGGCACCACCGGCCGCATGCACGTCGCGAATGATGGCGCGTAGCGAAGCGTCATCGGTCGGCGTAACAAAGACGAGATCGCTACTAGCGGCAGCGAATTCGTAGACACGTGGTGCATGAGCCAATACTGCCACCACCGGCTGCCCCTGAGGTGGACGCGGGGTGATCGAGGGCCCCTTGACCGAGAAGTAGTCTCCGGCGAAGTCGATGTAATGCAGTTTGTTTCGGTCGATGTAGCGCCCGGTGGACACATCGCGAATCACCGCGTCGTCCTCCCAGCTGTCCCACAACCGGCGTACCACCTCGACGGCGTCGGCGGCCTCGTCGAACAGACCGTCAGGAGACTGTGATCCGTTGCGCCGACCGAACAATGCCGCCTCATGCGCGGTTGCGCTCACCCGAGGCTGCCAACCAGCCCGCCCGTGCGAGATGTAGTCCAATGTGGCGATGGCTTTGGAGACGTGAAACGGCTCGGTGTGGGTGACGGTGGCCACCGGCACCAGCCCGATGTGTCGGGTGACCGGGGCAATGCGCGCGGCAACCAGGACCGCGTCGGCGCGACCCGCCAGCCGCCGCGGAGAGATTTCCTCGCGGCGTCCGGGTTGAGGTGTCAGGGTGTCGTCGATGGTCAGGAAATCCAGCAAGCCGCGCTCGGCGGTCGCTGCCAGGCCGGCCCAGTACCGGCCGCTGAGCACCGATTGCGCCGCGGGGTCGGCGCTCAGCGTGGTTCGCCACGCTCGCCGATGCCAGCCGTAGCCATCGAGCGCAACACCCAAATGCAGCTGATCGGTCATGGCAGACCCTTGCCGAAAGCGATCGGGTGGAACGGTCCCCATGACGGCAACGACGGCGCGTCCATCTCGGTGTAGCCGGTGGTCCGGTACAGCGCCTCTGCCTCCGGTTGACGGTTGCCGGTAATCAGGTACACCCGCCGATAGCCCCTTCTGGCCGCGGTGGCCTCCAGTTCGGCCAGCAGCGCCTTGGCGTAGCCGCGGCGACGATATTCGCTGTCCGTCCAAATCGGTTTGAATTCCACAGTGTCGGCATCGAACCGGCGGAACGCGCCGCCGGTGACTGGGAGGCC
>NZ_JBAPPI010000830.1:0-12833 GCF_049280035.1 Mycobacterium sp.
CCACGTGGTATCCGAGGTCGTAGCCCGGCTCCAGGCGCATCAAGGCCACGTCCATCCGGCCGCGGACGAGCGCTTCGGCAAGGTCCGGCGAATAGTCGCTGGAGACCACGATCTGGATGTTCGTCAATTGGTCGCGCAGCACATGCATCGCGCGTGGGAGCCAGTTTATTTCATGCCCGGTTTGGAAGCCTATGTTGAAGGTCTTCCTGGCCGGTCGCGCCGCCCTGCGTGCCGCTTCGACAGTGGCATCGACCTGCATCAGCGCCAGTCGGGCGTGATCGAGAAAGGCCTTGCCCGCCGCGGTCAATTCGACGCCGCGGACGCCACGGGTCAGAAGTTCGACCCCCACCTCGTCTTCAAGATCGCGGATCTGCCGGCTCAGCGACGGCTGGGAAGTATGTAGCCGTCGCTTAGCCGCCTCGGTGAGAGTGCCAGTCTCGGCTACCGCAATGAAATATCGAAGATGTCGTAGCTCCATCGGCGCCCATGCCTCCGAGATATGCCCCCAGCTTGGAAAGTCCTTTTCAGGCCTGCAATGAGTGCCTACAGTCATATCACGAGAGCGACCGGGAATCCTTCAGCCAGCGCATGGACGATGGCGTCCGCAGCCCACAACACCACTCTTAGATCTGCGGATATTCCGCATAGCCGAAGGAAAAGATGACTCAGCAGGTTGTTCTCATTACCGGCGCCCTCACCGGCATCGGCCGCGCCACGGCTGTGGCGTTCGCCGGCAAAGGCGCCAAGGTGGTGGTGTCTGGCCGCCACGACGACAAGGGGCAAGACCTTGTCGCGGAGTTGCGGGCGCTTGGCGCCGAGGCAGAGTTCGTGCGGGCCGACGTTACGAAGGAAGACGAGGTCCGCAATCTTGTCGACAAGACGGTCGCGAAATTCGGCCGCCTCGACGTTGCAGTGAACAACGCCGGCGTCGAGGGCAAGCTCGGCCCCATCCAAGACGCCACCGTCGAAAACTTCAAGGCCGTTTATGACACGAACGTCGTCGGGGCATTCCTGAGCATGAAGCACGAACTGCGTGCGATGGCAGGCCAAGATAGCGGCAGCATCGTCAACATCTCATCGACCTACGGGCACAAGGCGGCGGCTGGTGGAACGGCTTATGTCAGCAGCAAATTCGCAGTGGAGGGCCTGACCAGAACGGTCGCGCTCGAGCAGTGGAATTCAGGTATTCGGGTGAACGCAGTTGCGCCGGGTCTGACAGACACCGATATGGCCGACCGCTTCACGGGCTCCGCGGAAGTCAATGATGCGCTGGTAGCGACGGTGCCGTTTCTTCGAAGGGGAAATCCTGAGGAACTGGCCAACGCCATCGTGTTCATTTCGTCCCCCGAAGCCTCCTACATCTCCGGCACTGTGTTCGAAGTCGACGGCGGCTTGTCGGCAACCTGATCAACCCGTCTCGTCAGAAAGGTCCCCGTAGAGCAGGGCTTGCGCAAGAGAGTCGATTATTACGAGCCGCACGCGATCAGCGCGCAATACATATGAAACTTAAGGAGGATTCAAGTGGCTAACGTGGTGAAGAAACACAGCATCTCTTCTGAGCTCGCACAGAAAATGGTGGATGCGGCGGCGGCGAAAGCCAGAGAAATTGGCGTTAGCGAGAACGTCGCGATTCTGGATGACGGCGGCAATCTCAAGGCCTTTGGCCGGATGGATGGGGCTCCGATCCTTGCCATCGAGATTGCGCAGAACAAGGCTTACACAGCTCTGTTCGGTCTCTCCACGCACGAACTTTTCAACTCTATCCAAGGCGACCCGTCGCTTTTGGCTGGGATGCCCACGCTTGCGCGTGTGGCGGCGTGGGGAGGAGGGTTTCCAATCAAGGTGGACGGAGAGATTGTCGGCGCGATCGGGCTGAGCGGGGCGCCCGAGGTGCAGAACGACATCGATTGCGCGCGAGCAGCCCTAGCGCTCGTACCCGATGCGGTGTCGGCTGAGTAACAAGGGCGACCGTATTCACACGCACTAGCGAACGCAGTTCGTCGCTGTCGGGCTTATTCCACATGACCACTTACACACACCAAACGGCGCTTGCGTGAACTCTTGCGAAGGTTCGACGGGCGCCGCGGGCTGTACGCACTGCAACTTGGACCCGGATTCACGAGGCGTTTGTGGATACCGCCTTTCAACCCGCTTGCACCTCGAGTGCTTGAGTTCGCAGACCGTTACGAAGAGTCAAGCGAATAGGTGCAGCGGAAGGGGTTTGCGCCACGGTTGTCGATGTCGGTTTGGCAGTAGCCGATGTGCGCCCGGTGCCGATCGTCACATCGATAGCCTTAAGCGTTGTCTCATTTCAAAGAGAAACGAGACACGAAATCTGGGCAGTGCTGACCGAAAAATCCCGTCAACGGCCGATGGGATGATTCGGCCAGGACTTGCTTAGTTCCGGCTGTCGCGTGACGGAATTGCGCGAAGGCGCCTGGACGTTGGCCCAGAACTTCGGCCGGACGGTGCGTGCGCGACGCCGTAGGGCAAGTGTTGCGGCCGTCGGCTCGGCGTTCGTGGTCGGGTTCACCGCCCGTGCAAACGTTCGTCGGCAGTGTTGCGATCTGATGCAGATGAATCGGCCTGGCGCAGCGCGATACCGCGCGCGGGTATCTACATAGCCAGCGAGCCGGCGAGCGGGTTGAGGCCGTTGCTGCGCTCGCCGCGGACTCCATGTGGCGGGTACCTGGTGATTCGCGCCCGGGCGACGCGTCGCCGGGCCGCTAGCCCCGTGCGGGAAAGGTGTCGAGGGCGCCCAGAGTCTCGGGGGTCAGGGCGATGGAGGGGTCGAGGCTTGTCGATACCCGCAGGGTGGTCACCAGCGCGGCCACGGCGAGCTCGACGATAGCGTCAACGGTCGTGTCGTGGTTGGCGATGCGGTCGATCATCATCTCGTCGAGGTAGCCGACCCAGCCGTGCATGGCGGTGCGCAGGACCGGCGGGACGGGGCCGATGATGCCGACGGCCAGCAGCACACGCTGGGCGCCCAGCCAGCGGAGTTCCTCGACGGCGTCGCGTCGCTCGGGATCGACGCCGAGTTCGCCGCGGACGAGGGCCATGAAGCTATCTGAGTATTGGTCGATGTAGCTGATGTGATTTCGTAGCGCGTGGCGCAGTTGTTCGGCCAGCGACGACCCTTCGGGTGCGGGGATCAACTGGTGGGCCGTGAGTTCTGCGGAGATTTCCTGCATGACAGCGAGATAGAGCCCGCGTTTGGTGTCGAAGTGGTGGGCGATCAGTCCGTAGGCCACGCCGGCGTTCTTGGCGATCTCGCTGGTTGTGACTTGGTCATAGGCGCGCTTTGCGAACAGTTCGCGGGCGGCATCGATGAGCAGTTGACGTCTGTCGGTGTCACCTTTGCGGACAGGGGTCGCGGGCATGGCACTGAGGTTAGCCAATGCGGCCGAATTCACGGTCGGGTCCGGCCGTGGCAGCGTGCTGGCTGGACACCACGGGATTGGCGATATGCCCGATGCCGTCGATTTCCACCCGGACGGTGTCGCCGGGCTGCAGAAACCGCCCGGCCGGCCAGCCTGTTCCGGCGAAGGTTCCACAGGCGACGACGTCGCCGGGTTCCAGGGCGCAGAACTTGCTGAGTTGGCTGATCACCTCGGCCGGGGTGAGGATCAGGTCTGCGATCCGGCCGCGCTGGCGCAGTTCGCCATTGAGGTAGGTGCGTAGCTCAACGGCGTTCACGTCGAGTTCGTCGGCGGTGACCAGCCACGGGCCGAGGGGTCCGTGGCTGGGATAACTCTTGGCCAACGCCGCCGACGTCGGGTTGTCGCATTGCCAGTCACGAACCGTGATGTCGTCAGCGACGGTGTATCCGGCGATGGCTGCGGTTGCGACCGCCGGGGGCACGTCGTGGATTCGTGCGCCGATCACCACGGCGAGTTCGCCTTCCCAGTCGACCTGCGAGGCCCCCTTGGGGAGCACGATCGGGTCGAATGGTCCGGCGATCGACGAGGTTGCCTTGGCGAAGAAGAACGGATACTTCGACTTTGGGTGCGCGAGCAGGTATCCGGCGGCGATCCGAATGAGCTTGGGTTCCCGTAGCAGCCATCGCGCGTTGATGTCCTTGCGGTGATCACGCGCGTTGAGCCCGATCGCCATGTACTTGGGCGGGTTCGGCACGGGCGCGTGCAGCCTGATGGAGTCGAGCGGCCGCCGCGGCGCGCGGTGCAATAGTGATTGGGCATACTCGCGCCAGTCGGGCCGATTCAGCAGTGCCACAATGGATGCCGGTCCGTCCTCGACGGCGCTGAGGTCGGCCACCGTGTCGTCGATGACGACACCGGCGTGGGTCTGCTCGGCGCCAGCGCTGAAGGTGGCCAGTTTCATGCCGTTCCGCCTCTCACAGAGTCTTCCAGCGCAGCGTGCGCATTCCGGCGCGGGCCCGGCGCCCGTCGGGGGGAGCTGATCCTCGTTTTACGAGGCTGGCCACCGGTGTGCCGGCGATGAGGAGCCGCTCGAGAACGTTCGGGTCGAATTCGACGCCGATCGGGTTGTCGTCGAACTCTCCGCTGCCCAGCCAGTCCAGCAGGTCCTCGTTGGTGGCGAAGTTGTCCACCTGCAGTTCGATGCGGTTGCCGTCGGGGTCTTCGTAGTACAAGGAGGTGGTCGGGCCGTGGTTGATGCACCACACCGGATCGATACCCGCGTTGGCCAGACGACGGTAGGTGTCGACCAGGTTCTCGAGGTGGTCGTAGCTGAACGCGACGTGGTCGACGCCGAAGAACTTGCGGTGGACCTTCCACACGGTCGCGGGGATCCTGAGCAATCGGGGCACCCTGACCAATGCGATGCGGTGATGCTCCTCGTCGTAGGTCAAGAAGGCGATCCTCTTGTCCTGGAACACCACCATCGCATCCAGTATCTGCGCGTACCAGCCCGCCATCGCCTCGGGGCGTGGGGTCTTGAACACGATGTGTGCAAGCTTGCTCGGCGCTCCGGGCCGTGGGACCTGCTCGAGATCCTCGGGGCGCACCCGGATACCGGGGGGAGTCGTCGCTGAGTTCATGGAAGGACCTCCTCTAGGTCACGGCTACGGTGCATTGGCGGGCATCGTTGTGCGAGAGCGGGGTTGAATCCGGGCGGCCAGGCGGCCGGGTTGTTGCGGTCGAATTGCCGGGCCAGCGGGCAATCGCCACATGGGCGATGCCCGCCGTCGCACCGATGCGGATCTGGTCGTCGGTCAGCTGACGAGTCGGTCGGCTCACCGGACCGGGCTCCAGTGGGGATCGCTGATCGCGCCGAGCGCAGTGCTGGTGTCGATCCGTCTGCCGGCCAGGGTCGCGATCAGCCGCCCGACCGCGGGCAGTTCCAGCGGCACCAGCGCGTAGGTGGGATAGACCAGTCTGTTGTCGCCGCGTTGGAGGGCCCGCACCATCGCAGCCGCCATCGCCTGCGCCGATACCGCTGGCAGCGTGGTGGGGGGCCCGGACTTCCACGGGAGTTCGTCGATATCGCGCAGCGCAGTCTCGGTGGATCCGGGGATGACCTCCATGATGCGGATCGGTGTGTCGGCGAGTTCGCACCGAAGTGACCGAGTCGCTTGCGCCAGAGCAGCTTTCGAAGCCGCGTAGTAGCCGAGCAGCGGCAGCGGCACCGATTGAACGGTGGAGGTGACGTTGACGATGGTGCCCGAGCCGGCCGCACGCATGTGCGGCAGCAACGCGGCGGTGAGCGCCAGCGGGGACCACACGTTGAGTTCGAATACGGCCCGCGCGCGGTCGGAGTCGGCGATGACGCCCTGGGCTCCCGTCAGGTTGGTTCCGGCGTTGTTGATCAGTACATCGATGCGGCCCAACGCATCCATGGCGTCGCTGGCCAGCTGCTTGGCTGCCCCGCGTTCGGACAAGTCGGTGCTCATCAGCGCCGGCCGCGCGGCGCCGGTGTCCGCGATCTCGTCGGCGACCTCGTCGAGAAGGGCGGCCCGGCGCGCCGCCAGCGCCAGCACCGCACCGTTGTCAGCCAGTTGCACAGCCAGGGCCCGGCCGATGCCGCTGGAGGCTCCGGTGAGCAAGACCCGTCGACCTGCCAGAGCGGTCTTGTGGGGGTGGCGCCCGACGTTAGTCACAGTGGGCGCGCTGTTCGAGCAGGGGGACATCGGGGTCTCCTCGAGGGTGACGGTGGTGGGCGGTGGACGGTTGACCGCACCGAGATCTAGACCTAGTCTCACATACTGATTGATTATCAGTCAATAGGAGTTCGATGGGATCCTCGAAGAACGTCGATGAGGAACGTCTGGTCCAGACTCTCGCCCAACTCGTGCAGTCAGCCGCGCACCCCCTGACCTCCTTGAACACCTCCGCACCCGAGGCATCAGGCTCGCACCCGAGGCAGTCAGCCGCCGGTCCAGCCAATTAACGGGATTGATCCGCCCCTTGGCATCGGGTTTCAAGTGGTGTGAGTCGTCCGGCCGGCCCGTTGCAGGTCGACGCGAAATCATGTGAGGCAAGACCTGATGGGCCCCCGATCTTCGCTGGACGAAACCCGTTGCACCAGCGGCAATTCGGAGCGCCGACGCGGATTTCGCCGCCAACACCAGTTGCCGTCGACAAGTAGGTAAGCAATGTGTATTGCGGGGCGCTGGGATGGTTTCGCAGGCCGATCTCCCCCTGCCGATCGACGAACGGAGCGAACGGAGCGCCGTCGGGGACTGGATGAAAACCCTTCGGCCGCAGATGGCGGTGGTAAGACCAACACCGAACGTATCAGTGCAATAGCGAGGTCAGGAGAAGGTGCGTGGGAGCTGTCCGCTCTCCCGGAGCCATCCTCGCCGCGCCGAGGCGTGCCACTTGAAATACGCTGGCACGTATGGCCATCCAGATCGGATGGCGCCACGGATGAACCTGTAAGTGCGCTCGTCGGTTCGAGTCCATGCAATACCGAAGCGCTCGCGCACGCTGGGGGGCAGGCCTCCGAAAATCGTCAGACGCATCGGGGGCGCCAGCATCGCGCGCACTGGCCAGGCCGGAAGTACGGTCTTGGCAATGGGTTTCAGTCGTGGCGGGGCGGGTAGATACGGCGACGTGCTCATGTCCGGGATGGCGGTCCGGTTGATGAATTTGATCAGATAATCCGATGCAGGATTGGGTTCGAGCACCTGTTCGCAGTAGCGATCCCATTCGGCTCCAAACGCGGCACGGTCCCGAGGCAGAACCAAGTCACTCATGCCGTACCGGCGGTACCATTCGCAACCTTCCAGATAGAGCCGATCCCGCTCGGCGTCGCTGAGGCAATGTTTGTCCCAACACTCGGCGACGCGGTCGACCATGTTCTGAAATGTTGCGTGCGCCCACCAGTAGGTTTCCGGGTTCAGCGCGTGGTATCTCCTACCGTCGGGTAGCGTGCCCTTGATCTGCCGGTGATAGTCGCGGACACGTATCCCGGTGACGTCGGCCGCGGGGCCGTCGTAGACGGTGCCGAGAATGCCTGGCAGCGAGCGAAACACCCGATCCACCGGATCGTCGAAGAAGTTCGAATGCTCGATGAGCGCATATCCGATCGCCGGGTGCATCGTCTGCAACAGGCCGGCCGTCCCACCCTCGAACGCGATTCGCAGATCCCCGGCCCACCGCCACAACAATGAACTGGGCCCCAGATCCAACCGGCCGGGAGTTGGTTGGAGTGATTGCTCGTTCGGCGTTCTCAAAGACGGTCCCCTTGACTCGTCGGCAGCCTGACTCACGATAACTGCTGCGCGGGCCCGGACTCGCCGATCTTTGCCTCGGTGTCGCCGACCAGCGTGGTAAGGAATGCCTCCTGACGTCGGCGACCGTATCGTGCTTGCATCCGCCGAATCGGGGGCACGACACCCAGCACGCTCCCGACGAGATTGATCGGCGACTTGATGAGCGGATACCACGGAATCGTCACGGGAAGACCGAGTTTGGTCATGCCGCCGGCCCCCACGAAGGTTCGGGCGATCGAGAGGTGTTGTGATCGTGCGAGTCGACGGCTCAACGACTGCCACCGGTTGAAATGCCACGTGAGAGGATCGTTGGCCATGGGCTGCGCCAGAACTGGCCCGGTTTCGTCCGGGTTATACAGATCTCCCATGGTGTGGTAGAGAATTCGGATTCCGTCCCGGAAGTCGGCCGGCAGCCAGTGCTCCTCGACGCCCATGAGCCAACCTGCGTACCGGGTGAGGTGCGCAATGTCGGCGAGTTCTCGTGGAGTCAACACGACACCCATTGCCATGCCCACCGAAGGCGGGGCGAGCAGGGCCCCCACCAGCGTCGCGGCCATATCGGTCTGGTTGATCGGCAGGCCCAACTGGTCGGTGCGCCAATCGGGCATGGCTCCGACATGACGGCGCACAATCGCGTGGATCAACCGCACGTGCACCGTCGCCTGATAGCCGGCGCCGCCGGGCTCTATACCACCTTCTCCGGTGACGGCCAACGCCCATTGCAGGGTTTCGGCGAATCGCCGCGCCGGACCCTTTTCCAGCGCACCGGTGCGCAGCAACGTCTTGTTGAACCCCGACGCCAGGTACCCGCCGAGAAACGACACGTCCCGTGCCGCGTACAAGCCGTCGATGCCACTACGGGCGTATGCCGCAGGTGCCCGCCGCAGCGACTCCTGATTCACCCATGCCGGCACGGCTTCGACCAGTTCAAAGAACGTGCGTAACGGTGCCGGGGCGTCGGGAACCGCAGCGATGCCATCGCGCAGCGCCCGGTCAAACATCGGCCGCGTGGTAGCCATGCCGGCCGAGTACATCCACCCAACGAGCTGGTCGGCGGGCGGGTCGCCGACCATCAAGTCACGACCGATGACTTCCCAGTCGCGACGTGAGGGCCGACCGATCCGCAGCAGCAGTGCCAGCGGGCGCATCGTCTTGTATCCGCGTGGATCGTCGCGATGCCGGCTGGGCAACGCGGCCGAATCAGGCACGGCGATGGGATCAACGGCGATTATCACCACTCCTAATCAACTGTGGGGTGCACCAGCGGCCGTGCGGCGGCCGCAATCCCATGACGGACGACCGGCACGAATGCGACACGAACGAACTCAGCCATCTCCTCGAGAGAACTGCCCGCAAGTTCCGAGCCGGGCGTGAGCAACAGCGAATGCGCGAACCGCGCAAGGACTTCCGCCACCGGCTGCACGTCATAGTCATCGATCACGCCGCGTTGTTGGGCGAACTCCAGAACCGAGGCGATGTAGCTGATACCCTGCTGTACCGCCTCATCGGCACCGACAAGCAGCACACGCTCCGGGGTCACGAGACGACGCGCCAGCGGATGCCGCCGCGTCTCCAGCAGGACATAGGTGATCATCTTCTCGATCTGGCTGTCCGTACCCTGCGTCGTCGCACCGATCGCGGTCACCTCGGCCAACAGACGATCGATTTCGCGGGTAATCAATGCGCGCAGCAACTCGTCTCGGTTGGTAAAGCGGCGATAGATGGTAACCCGATTGACCTGCGCGCGCCGAGCAACCGTCTCCATGCTGAGCCCACGGATGCCGCTCTCGGCAAGCACAGCGAGTGCCGCGTCCAAGATCCGGTTCGCGGTACCGTCAGCCATGCAACAAATATACATGAATTGTTGCATCGGGCCAATCCCGACCTGTGCTGTAGCTGCCCGAGCCAGGCGTCCCGTTTCTTGCCTCGCGCCCACCCACGGTGGTGTGACCTCTCGTTCGATTGACGTGCAGGTCGTTCGGCGTATGGCATGTGAGGGTCCCGAGAAGTGCTGCGGCCACGATCAAGGGCAACCACCAAACACGAGTTAGCCGAGTACTCGGGACGGGCCACAGATTGCCCAGTGTGCCGACGTGCCGCAGAAGTACCTGACCAGCAGAATGACCTAAGTGCCCGCCTCATAGCGACAACTTGGGGTGGTTGACGGCGGGCCCGGTGCCAGACACCCAAGTTGTCGCTTAGGGGCGGGCACAACGGGTGCCCGCTTCACTTGGAGACTGCTGTGGCAGAAGCGACTCAGACGCCCGCGCCGGGGTTCAGGATGCCCAGCGGGTCCAACGCATCTTTGATGCGACGATTCAGCGCCATCGCCTCAGGTCCCAGATAGCCGGCCAGCCAGGGGCGCTTCAACCGGCCGACGCCGTGTTCGCCGGTGATCGTCCCGCCGAGGTGCATGGCAAGGTCCATGATCTCCCCGTATGCCAGCTCGGCTTGCTCGCTCATCGCCGGGTCGGTGGGGTCGTGAACGATCAGCGGGTGGGTGTTGCCGTCGCCGGCGTGCGCGATCACCGAAATCATCAGCTCGCGTTCGGCGGCGATACGAGCGATCCCACCGACCAGGTCGGCCAGCGCGGGCAGCGGCACGCCGACGTCCTCGAGTAGCAGCGGCCCCTTCTCTTCCACAGCGGGGATCGCGAACCGGCGGGCGGCGACGAACGCCTCGCCCTCGTCTGGATCGGAAGTTGAAAACACTTCGGTCGCACCGCATTCGGTGAATACCCCGGCCATGAATTCGGCGTCTTCGGTCCCGCCGTTGCCGCGTTCGTCGGATGCGCCCAGCAGCAGTGCGGCGGCGCCGCGGTCCAGCCCCATCCGTAGCTTGTCTTCCACCGCGTTGATCGCGATGCAGTCCATGAACTCCAACATCGCCGGGCGTAGCCGTGCGGTCACCGCGAGAACCGCTTCGGCAGCGGCTTCCACCGACGCGAAATTGGCGACCACCGTGCTCAACGGGTGCTGCGGCGGTACCAGTCGCAGCGTGACCTCGGTGATCACGCCCAGGGTGCCTTCGCTGCCAACGAACAGCTTGGTCAGGCTCAGCCCGGCGACGTCTTTGAGTCGCGGTCCGCCCAACCGAACCGCGGTGCCGTCGGCCAACACCACCTGCACACCGAGCACGTAGTCGGTGGTGACGCCGTATTTCACGCAGCACAGCCCGCCTGCATTCGTTGCGATGTTGCCGCCGATGCTGCAGATCTCATACGACGACGGGTCAGGCGGATACCACAGCCCATTCTCGGCGACCGTCTTTTTCACCTCGGCGTTGAGCAGTCCCGGTTGGCACACCGCGGTGCGGATGACCGGGTCGACGGTGATGTCGCGCATTTTCTCGGTGGACAGCACGATCCCGCCGTCCACGGCGGTGGCGCCGCCGGACAGGCCGGTGCCCATCCCGCGTGTCACCACCGGGACGTGATGAGAGCTGGCCCACCGCATGATGGTCTGCACCTCTTCGGTGCGCCGCGGGCGCAGCACGGCCATCGGCTTTCCCGCGGATGGGTCCAAGGCACGATCTTGTCGATAGGACTCGGTCACCGCGGGGTCGGTGACGACCATCCCCTCGGGCAGCTCGGCGATCAGGCCGGCCAGCACATCGGCGCCCATGGCAGCGATCCTACGGACGGCGCACCTACTCGTTGACCGACGACTCGTCCAACTCCCGAAGCGAGGAAAGTCGAAGCGACACCAGGCCGATGGCGGTCATTGGGATCGCCAGCACCAGAAACGTCGTCCGAAGCCCGGCGGCATCGGTCAGCGGCCCGGCCAGCATGAAGCCCAGTGGCCCGGCGGCATAGGCCAGCGATGTCATCACGCCGACAACGCGACCGCGCAGTTGCGGCGGGGACTTGGACTGCATGACGTAGTTATAGATCGGGGCGATCGGCCCGTAGACCAGCCCGATGAGCCCACACAGCAGCAGGATCACCAGCAACGGCGGAAGCGTCGATATCAGCGCGGTGCACACGCCCAGCGTCAACGTGGCCGTCAACAGCGTCCACCGTCTGCTCAGGCGGCGCACCAGCAACGGATACGCCAGCGCGCCGGCCAATCCGCCGATGCTCAACGCAACCAGCACCCACCCCAAATGTGCAGGCTTATGGCGGTCGGTGAAGTACTTGGGAAACAGCACGCTTTCCATCGGCAGATACAAGGCGGTCATTGCCAAATCGATCAGTGCCAGCGTGCGCAGCACCCGCAGTTTCCACACGAACCGCAGCCCGTCGACCATCCCGGACCACGGCCCGTCGGGGCGAGCAGCACCCGGTGGCGCGCCGGCGCCAGCCAATCGCAGCGCGCTGATCGCGACGATGGATACACCGAACGCGCCGGCGGTGACCCACATGGTGTTGATGCCGCCGATGGCGGCGATCAGCAGTCCGCCCAGCCCCGGGCCGACGATGTAGGCGACGTTGAAAATGGCCTCGTAAAAGCCGTTGGTGCGGTCCAAGGTCCAGCCGGCAGCCGCCGCGGCCTCGGGCAACATCGATTCGCGCGCGGTGATGCCGGCGGGATCGAACAGCGCACCCAATGCGGCCAGCACCGCGAGCGAGCCGACGGTAATGCTGGCGTGCCCGAACATGATCGCCAACATCGGAACCGCCGCCACCGTGCTCGCCGACAGTGCATCGGAGATCAGCGAAACACGCCGTCTGCCAAGGTAATCCACCGCTGTTCCGGCGATCAGAGTAGAGAACAGCAGCGGTAACGAGGCAGCCCCCGCGACGATCGAGGCGTCGGAGGCGCTGCCGTTGTGCTGCAACACCAGCCAGGGAAACGCGATCAGCGAGATGCCGTTGCCGGCGGCAGCGGCCAAGGCCGCGAACAGGATCAGACAAATAGGCCGACGGGACGATTGGGACGTTGTAGACGACGTTGTAGACATGGCACTTCGGGAGAGCAATCTAGCAGCGGCCTTGCCCGGCGGGCGAGCGATTTTCGCCGGTCGTGCACAGTAGTGCGGTGAGCCTTGCCCACCCGCGTACCGGAGCGCTCTTCGATTCTCCGGTGCCGCCCGGCATCGGCTGGCCCGGCGACCCGGCGACCGCCCGCACCGCGGTGGCGTCGGCGCAGGCTCAGGTGGCCGCGATGGCTCTGGCCGTCGAATCGCCCGCAC